>JBEKAU010000001.1:0-18013 GCA_050015755.1 Vulcanimicrobiaceae bacterium
CTTATGGGATTGGGTGCCGTTCTTTGGGATCGTGAGCGTGATGCGCGCGGTTGAGGATGTCCCTTGCGCGCCGCCGAGCGGGGTCGACGTCGGCGCGGCGCCGAGCGGGGTGGCGTGGGTGCCGCCTCCGCCGCCGCCGCCGCACGCGGCGAGCACGGCGGCTGCGAGGGTGGCAGCTCCCAGGAGCGAGAGGGTCGGGTTCGATCGCATGATCGGGCTCCTAGTGCTGCCGGCTCTTGCCGGAAACGGTGACGGTGCTCGCGTCGACGGTGACTGCGACGGCGGCGGTGGCGTTGTTCGCGTCGGTGACGGTCACGGTACAGGTGCCGACTTCGTCGCCACCCTGCACGGTGAACGTCGCGGTTCCGGCGCCGTTGGGCGTCGCGGTTGCGGCGGTGAGTTCGGCGACGAAGTTGCCGGCTGCCGGCGCGGTGCTGCAGGTGATCGCACCCGCGTAGTTCGCGGTGTCGCCTGCTTCGCTCACGGTGAAGGTCTGCGCCGTCGGGTTACTCGCGTCGAAGAGTAGTGACGTGGGCGAAGCGACTGGGGTGGGCACCGGCGTCGGTGTCGGGCTCGCGGTCGGCGTCGGCGTTGGCGTCGGGCTGGTCGGCGTCGCGTAGATCGCGAGTTCGAGTGGTGCGCCCGGCGTGATGGTGACGGTGCCGGTGGCGCCGCCACCGAAGGCGACGGTGTCGCCGTTCACGGTGCCAGGCCCGGCAGCGGGCGCGACCCACGCGCCGTCTTCATAGGCGGCGAGATCGTACGAGTCACCCGACGTGATCGACGGCAACGTGAAGGTGATCGTCGGTGATCCGGTGAGCGTCACCGATTCGTTGGCGGCGAACTGCACGTAGGCGATCGCGGTCGGATCCAGCGCGGCAGCGGACCGTTTCGCGGCGGCTGCGAGCCGGCTCGACGCGAGGGCGGCGTCACCGTCGAATGGACTGGTAGCGATCGTTTCGGTGATGATCGCCGCGACGCTGCCTGGCGGGAGCGTCGAGTTGGCCGAGATCCCGCTGATCGTGATTGTCGAGAAGACGGTCGATGCGGTCGTACTCAGCGTTGCCGTCGTCGTATCCGACGCACCGGGGGCCGGCCGATTTTGCGGGGGTGATGTTGCATTGCCGCAGGCAGCGAGCGTCGCCACCACGAGCGCAGCCACCACGTACGAGACGCGGGCGCGAGAGACGGACATCGATGTCCTCCGAGCGTGGCAGCTACCAACGCCGCGACATGCCGCGCCGGGGCTTTCGCTAACACTATAGAGCTTGAACGCCGCCTGACCTGGTCAATTCTGCTCACGAGCAGAATCTTGTTTTTCCGGAACCAACATGGCGGTCGGCAGTGATCGCAGGATCGTCGCGAGCGAAAGACGACGGCCGGACGCTTCCTGCTCCGTCGCGATCACTTCGCCGGTCAAAACATTGCGATACTTCGCGGGTGCGTCGTCGCCGAGCGGGATCGCCGCGTCGCTCCAAAGCTCCGCGAGCGGGAGAGCGCTGCCGGCGAGCGTGTACGGTAGGCGGGTCGTGACGATGACGGCGTCGCCGCGGCGAAAGGCGACGACGTGGTCTGCCGCCGCGCCGACGGCGCTCAGGGGCGCGTAACCGCGTTCAGGCCAGTCGGCGCTTGCTGCGACATGCCGCAAGACCGTCGCCATGAGGTACAGCTTCACACGGCCATCGGGCCATGCGCGCAGCAGCTCGACGGCGAGGTTCGCACGCGACGTGCCGCGTGCGAGGGCGTCGTCCATCTCCTGCAAGGCGCGCTCACGCGCAGCGAAGTCGACCGGGCGGCGATTGTCGGGATCGACCAGCGAAAGATCCCACAACTCGGCGCCCTGATAGGTATCGGGCATGCCCGGCGAGGCGAGCTTCAGCAGCGTTTGCGCGAGCGAGTTGGAGAGTGCCGCCGGTGCGAGGTCGCTCACGAACGCGCGCACACTTTCGAGGAAGGCACGCGAACGCACCGGATCGAGGACGCCGCGGACGAGGCGATCGAGCGCCGCTTCGTAGGCTTCGTTGGGATTCGCCCAACTCGTCTCTTGCTTGGCCTCACGCGCGGCTTTGACGAGATAGGCCGCGACGCGCTCGGCAAAGGCACTCAGCGCATCGGGGTCGAGGTCGCCGTCGAGCAATTCGATCGGCCAGGCGCCGACGATCGTCTGATAGAGGAGATACTCCGCGCGCTCCGCGGGGAGATGCCCCGTCGGCGTCGTCGTGCGGTGGCGGCGGTTGAGCCGCGACCAGCGCGCGATCGCGGCACGCCACGCGACCGGCATCTCGGAGAGGACGGCAAGGCGCGCGCGCACGTCCTCGCCGCGCTTGGCATCGTGCGTCGCGGTGGCGAGCATCGCGTACGGCCGCCGCGCGGCACGGCGCGCGTTCTGCCGATGGAATTCCGCCGGCGGTGTACCGAAGCGGCCAGGATCGCCCCCGACCTCGTTGAGCGCGACCAGCCGCACCGAGCGATAGAACGCGGTGTCCTCGACGCCTTTGGCGGCGACCGGTGAGGTCAGCTGCTGGAAGCGCATGGCGAAGTCGAGATAGCGCAAGCGCATCGCGGGATCGTCCGTCTCGAGCAGCAGCACCCGTTGGAGAAACGTATAGACGTCACGTTCGCCCGAGATGTCGAAGCCGGCCGCGCGACCGATCGCCCAAGTGACGTGGTTGCGATCCTCGTCGTCCACCTCGTCGCCGCGCACGTAGGTGCGATAGACCGGGAAGGCGACGATCGTGTTGAAGAGCGCGCGCGTCAACGCACCGAGCGTGAAGTCGCGGGTGCGCGGGTCCTGCTGCGCGATGCGATCGAGCCGCAGCGCGAGCACGTTGCGCTCGCCGGCGAGGGCGGTCACCAGGATGAGCCGCTTGGCGGCCAGCGCGACCTCCTCGAAGGCCGCGCGATCGCCGGTGAACCGCTCGTAGGCGCGGGTGAAGGGCGCCTCGTTGCGGGCATCGACGAACAGACCCGTGACCGCGTTCATGAACTCGTACCCGGTGGTTCCGTCGACGTGCCACCGCGCGCGCAGCTCCTCGTGCGCCGCGAGGATCTTCTCGACGACCAGGTACATCGGCTGGCCCAGCAGCTCCGCACGCGAGCGCAGGAGATCGCAATACCCGAGCGGGTCGAACAGGCCGTCGACGTGGTCGAGCCGCAAGCCGTCGAGCTGCCCGCGTTCGATCAGCGCGAACACCAGCGCGTGCGCGTCGGCGAACGCTGCCGCGTGCTCCATGCGCAGCGCGGCCAGACCGTTGATGTCGAAGAAGCGGCGGTAGTTGATCTCCTCGCCGGCGACGCGCCAGGACGTCGGCCGCCAGTGCTGCTCCTGCACGACGCGATCGAGCAGCGCCTTCCCCTCCTCGCTGGTCCGCTCGGCGTCGAGCTGGCCGGCGAGTGCACGCGCATTGCCGCCTTGTGTCTCCTCGAGCAATCGCTGCAGGGAGGCGGCCGCGTCGCGCCGCTCGACGTGGTTCGCCATGTCGTCGAGCGCCGCGAACAAGCGCGCGAAGGCACGCAGGTCGGCAGGCTTGGCGCGCTCGAGCAGCAGCGCGTAGCTCGGCGGCGTCAGCGGGAAGGTATGCTCGTAGTAGTGCAGTGCGAACGCACCGTCGGCGTAGGCCAAACGCAGCTCGCCGGCGTCGAGGACTTCGCCGTAGCGGCGGCCCAGGAATGGCAGCATGACCTTGCCGCGCAGCTGCGGGCGCAGCGGCTCCCAATCGACGTCGAAGTAGTCGGCATAGTGCGAGTACGGGCCCCAGGTGAGCAGGTCGAGCCACCAGGCGTTGTCGCTGCCACCGACGCCCATGTGGTTGGGCACGAAGTCGAGGATGTGGCCCATCCCGTGCGCGCGCAGCGCGGCGACGAACGCGTCGTAGTCGGGGCGCGCGCCGATCTCGGGGTTGAGCGCAGTATGATCGACGATGTCGTAGCCGTGCGTCGAACCGGCCCGCGCCTTGAGATAGGGCGAGGCGTAGACGTGGCTGATCCCCAGGCGCGCCAGGTACGGGATGATCGCGATCGCGTCGGTGAAGCGGAAGCCGGCGTGGAACTGCAACCGGTAGGTCGCGCGCGGCGTCACGGCAACGACTCGCCCAGCGTATAGAACGGCGCCTCGTCGAGCTCCCAGCGCGCGCCCGACCGCTCGCCGTCGAGGCGCAGCGTCAACGTGAGCGCGCTGCCGTCGGCGAACCGCCAGCGCACCCGCACCGTGTGCTCGTCGACCACGTCCCAGTGCTCGCCGTGCGCGGCGCCGAGCGCGAGCCGCGGTACGATCGTGCGCGCGCGCAGCGCCAACAGCTCGCGGTGCTGGGTGAGCGCGGCCGCATGCGCACCCTGTTCGCGTTCGTCCCAGCGCAACGCCGACGCGCGCATCGTGGCAGGGTCCTGCGGATCGGGGATCTGTTCGCGCGTCTGCGGATCCGAGAAGGCCGGCCAGGCTGCGAATTCGCGCCGGCGCCCCTCGGTCACGGCCGCACCGAGCTCCGCGCCGAAGTCGCTGAAGAAGAGGAACGGCGTCGAGGCGTCCCACTCCTCGCCCATGAACAGGAGCGGGATCGCGGGCGCGAGCAGCAGCATCGCGGTTGCCGCGCGGACGGCCGCGGCCGGCGCGAGCGCGCCGATCCGTTCGCCGTAGGCGCGATTCCCGATCTGGTCGTGATTCTGCAGAAAGTCGACGAATGCGGTCGTCGGCAGATGCCCGCTCGGCTCGCCGCGCGGTGCGCTCTCGCGGTGAATTGAGACTTCGCCCTGGTAGGCGAAGCCCTCGGCGAGCGCGCGGGCGAGGTGGCGCGCGGGCGCGTCGGCGTAGTCGCGGTAATACCCGTCGTGCTCGCCCGTCAGCATGAGATGCGCAGCGTGGTGCAGGTCGTCGTTCCACTGCGCATCGTAGCGGTCGAGCAGGTGCGCTTCGTTGGCGTCGTTCTCCAGGACGAGGTGGATGTGACGCTCCGGCTCCACCCCCGCCCGCACGCGCGCCGCCAGCTCATCGAGGAACGGCCGCGTCGAGTCGTCCTTGATCTCATGGACGGCGTCGAAGCGCAGGCCGTCGAAGCGATACTCGCGCAGCCAGTAGAGCGCGTTCTGCACGAAGAACTCGCGCACGGTCGCGCCCTGCGGCGCGTCGATCGCGATGGCGGCGCCCCACGGTGTATGGTGCCGCTCGGTGAAGAACGCGCTCGCGTAGGCGTGCAGGTAATTCCCCTCGGGGCCGAAGTGGTTGTCGACGACGTCGAGGAAGACGCACAGCTCGCGTGCGTGCGCGGCGTCGATCAGCGCCTTGAGGTCGTCCGGCGTTCCGTACGCCGCCTGCGGCGCAAAGGGATAGACGCCGTCGTAGCCCCAGTTCCGCGCGCCGGCCGGCTGCGCGAGCGGCATCAGCTCGATCGCGGTGATGCCCAGCTCGACCAGTGCATCGAGTTTCGCGATCGCCGCGGTGTACGTGCCATCCGGCGTGAAGGTGCCGACGTGCAGTTCGTAGAGCACGATCTCATGCCACGGCCGGCCGTGCCAGCGCGTCTGCCACGTATACGTGCGCGGATCGACGACCGCGCTGGGCTCATGGACGCCGGCGGGCTGGAAGCGTGAAGCGGGGTCGGGCACGGTGAAGTCGACGTCGGGAAACGCAAACGCGTAGCGGGCGCCGGCACCGACGCCGGCGAGATCGCGTTCGTACCAGCCCTCGCCCCCCGGCGCCATCGCGTGCGGGGCGCCGTCGACGACGACCTGCGCGCTCGCGCGACCCGGCGCCCACAGCCGGAAGCGCGTGCCGTCGGCGTGCAACTCGGCGCCGAACGGCATCGACCAGGCGAACGTGCTCACGAACACTCCAACCGCAGCGCGTCGACCGCGCCGGCCAAGCTCGCCGGCCGGCGGGTCAGCGCGTCGCGCACGTCACGCAGCGCACCGCGCATGCGGAAGAACGTGATCAGCGCGGCGCGCTGTTCGGGATCGCGGGGGACGCTCGACACGGACTCGGCGGCCTGCGCGTACCGTTCGAGGAAGGCGTGCAGCGCGCGGTCGACGATGTCACGCGCGACCGCTGCCGTGTCGACGCCGGCGGTTTGGTCGCGACCGCGCGCCGCGATCGTGTCACGCAGCACCACGTCGAACGAGCGCACCAGCGAGGCGACGTCCTTGAGCGGCGAGCTGCGGTCGGCGACCCGCTCGCCGAAACCGACGAAGATCGGCTTGCCGTCGACCAGCAGCACGCGCCGCAGCACCAAGCGTCCGTGGGCGCGCGAGCTGGTCGCGTCGATGCGGTGCGGAAGCACGGCGAGGCCGGCCGCGATCCGATCGCGCACCGCGAGCACGCCTTCGACGCCGGCCTGGACCAGCGCGTCGAGGTCGTCGCGCGCTTCGGCACTCCAGCGTTCGATGTCGTCGGTGGTGAGTGGATGCACGCCGAAGGTCGAATCGCTGCCCGGCGTCGCGAGCGCACGGTGGAGTTCCGCCAACCCCTCGGCGACCAGATGCGCGCTGCGGATCAGCCGTTCATCGACGGAGCCGGCCCGGACGATCTCGCGGAACGAACCTTCGAGATCGGTCGGGTGCGGCACGAAGTTCTGCGAGGTGGCGAGGATCCAGCGCTCGCCGGCCGCGTCTCGGACGCTCGCCGTCCCCAGCAGGCGCGGGACGTACGGATAGTCGCGTTCGCGCAGGTGACGCAAGAACGCGACCGCGCTGTTCTGCACGCGCGGCATTTGCCGGTAGAGCGTCACCAGCCGTTGATCGTCGAGGATCCAGCGCTGCGCGCCGATCGTCGCGCCCAGCCGCTGCGAGCTCTCGGCTTCCGCGGCGGGCAGCGTTTCGTCGGGTTCGGAGGCAAACACCAGTTGGCGATGTTCGTCGGCGAGGATGACGCCCTCGCCCATCGCGCGCTCGATGCGCGGCGCGGTGTCGGCGTCGGCGGAGCCGTCGATGATCCAGCCCTCGCGCGGGCCGCTGCGTGCGCGCGCCACCGCGTCCTCGCGCACCGGGGCGTCCCACACGAAGCGCAGCGGCAGCGAGACGCGTCGGTCGCCGTCGGCGAGCACGGTGAACGCGAGCGACGGGTCGAGCGGATCGCCCCAGAAGACGTCCTGCACGCGGCCGTGCTCGGACGCGCCGAGCGCGAGCGGGACGACGTCCGCGTCGATCACCGCGCGCGCCCAGCGGTCGAGCTTGGGTTCGGCGCGGGGGACGACGACCGTCGGCAGTTCGGGCAGCGCGCTCGAGCGCATCGTCGCGCCGGTGCCGCGGGGGTCGGGGACGAGCGAGAACCAGAAGAAGCCGTACGGTCCGAGCGTGATCGTGTAGGGCGTCGTCGTGATGGTCGGAAATGCGGTCGAGCCGAGCAGCTCGAACGGCGCGCGGCCCGCGAACGGTGCCAGGTCGAGCTGCACCGCTTGCGCCGTGCGGGCCAGGTTCGCGACCACCAGGACCGTCTCGTCGTCGTACTCGCGCAGATAGGCCAGGACGCGGCGGTTGTTCGGATACAGCAGCGTGAGCGAGCCGCGCCCGAAGACACGGTTCGCCTTGCGGACCGCGATCGCACGCCGCATCCAGTTGAGCAGCGAGGTCGGATTGCGCAGTTGCAGCTCGACGTTGACCGCCTCGTAGCCGTAGGTGGGGTCGGTGACGGCCGGGGCGTACAAACGCACCGGCTCGGCGTTCGAGAAACCGCCGTTGCGATCGGGCGACCACTGCATCGGCGTGCGTACGCCGTCGCGGTCCTTGAGGAACAGATTGTCGCCCATCCCGATCTCATCGCCGTAGTAGATGACCGGCGTGCCGGGCATCGACATGAGCAGCCCGTTGAGCAACTCGATGCGGCGCCGATCGTTCTCGAGTAGCGGTGCCAAGCGACGGCGAATCCCGACGTTGAGGCGCATGCGCGGCTCGATCGCGTAGACGGCGTTGAGCCGCTCGCGTTCGCGGTCGCTGACCATCTCGAGCGTCAGCTCGTCGTGGTTGCGCAGGAAGACCGCCCACTGACAGCCCTCCGGAATCGGCGGCGTCTGGCGCAGGATGTCGTGAACGGGGTAGCGGTCCTCGTCGGCCACGGCGATGAACAGCCGCGGCATCAGCGGGAAGTGAAAGCACATGTGGCACTCGTCGCCCTCGCCGAAATACGAGGAGAGGTCTTCGGGCCACTGATTCGCTTCCGCCAGGAAGACGCGGTCGGGGAACTCTTTCTCGAGCACGGCGCGCAGCACTTTGATGACGCCGTGGGTCTCGGGCAGGTTCTCGTTGTTGGTCCCTTCGCGCTCGCACAGATACGGCACGGCGTCCAGGCGAAAGCCGTCGATTCCGATCTTCGACCAGTAGCGCATCACGTCGACGATCGCGCCGACGACTTCGTGGTTTTGGAAATTCAGGTCCGGCTGATGCGAGAAGAAGCGGTGCCAGTAGTACTGCCCGGCTAGCGGGTCCCATGCCCAGTTCGACGTCTCGGTGTCGGTGAAGATGATGCGGGTGCCGGCGTAGCGGCGGTCGTCGTCCGACCAGACGTACCAGTTGCGCTCCGGCGAGCCGGCCGGCGAGCTGCGCGCGCGCTGGAACCACGGGTGTTGGTCGGAGGTGTGGTTGACCACCAGCTCGGCGATGACGCGGATGCCGCGCGCGTGTGCCTCGTCGACCAGCCGCTGGACGTCGTCGAGCGTCCCGTACGCCGGGTGGACGCCCAGGTAGTCGCTGATGTCGTAGCCGTCGTCGCGCAAAGGCGAGGGGAAGAACGGCAGCAGCCACAGGGCGGTGATCCCCAGCTCCGCCAGGTAGTCCAGGCGCGCGGTCAGGCCACGGACGTCGCCGATCCCATCGCCGTTGGAATCCTGGAATGCCTTGACGTGCGTCTGGTACACGACCGCGTCGCGGTACCAGAACCGGTCATCGCTGGGGTTCACCCCTCGTCTGTACCCGCCGAGCCCTCGTTCTTCGCCTCAATACGTGTCACACCGTGCCGGCGGCGGTCAACGGGGCCGCGATGTCTTCGAGCGAGGCTCGCTCGGCATCGACGCCGAGCGCCAGCTCGACCACGCCGCCCAGGATCATCAGCGCGCCCCCGATCGCCCAGGCCAGCGCCAACAAGGCCGGGCGGCCGGTGCCGATCAGCGCGCCGAACACCGGCGGCGCGACGGCGCCCCCGACCAGCGTCCCGACCGCGTAGACGACCGCGATCGCGCCGGCCCGCGTCTCGAGCGGGAAGATCTCGCTGACGGTCAGGTAGGCCGCGCTCGCGCCGGCGCTGGCGAAGAAGAACATCACCGCCCACCAGATGGTCAGCGAGGTCGCGTCGAGCGCGCCGCGCAGGAACAGCACGATCGTCACCGCCATCAGCGCGCCGCTGGCGAGGTAACACCCGGCGATCATGCGCTTGCGCCCGATGGTATCGAAGAAGTGGCCCAGGACGAGCGCGCCGAGCACGTTGCCGATCGCGAACGGGAAGACGTACAACCCGACCGAGCCCGGCGCCACGTGGAAGAACGTCGTCAATTGCAGTCCTTGGTCGAAGAAGACCGCGTTATAAAGGAACGCCTGGGTGATCATCAGCGTGAGGACGAGCACGGTGCGGCGCGGATAGGTGCGCACCAGCGTGCGGACCGTCGCGGCCAAGCCGTGGCGCCGGGTCGGGTCGATCGCGAACGTGCGGTTCGGCGGCGCCAGCGGATGGTGTGTGTCGTGTTCGATGCGTTCCTCGATCGCGTGCACGATCGCTTCGGCCTCGTCGGCGCGGCCGTGCGCGAGCAGCCAGCGCGGACTTTCCGGCAATCCGCGTCGCACCACCAGCACGCTGAGCGCGAGCACGACGCCCAGGCCGAACGCGAGCCGCCAGCCGAGCCACGGCGGCACCAGCCGCGCGTCGAGCAGCGGCAGCGAGAGCAGCGCGCCCAGCAGCGTCCCGATCCACCACGAGCCGTTGATCGCGATGTCGGCGACGCCGCGCCGGCGCGCGGGGATCAGCTCGTCGATCGCCGAGTTGACCGCGCTGTACTCACCGCCGATCCCCGCGCCGGCCAAGAACCGGAATGCCGCGAAGCTGGCGAAGTTCCACGAGAACGCGGTCAGCGCGGTGGCGACCAGATACCAGGTCAGCGTCACCAGGAACAGCCGCTTGCGCCCGAGGCGATCGGTCAGCGCGCCGAAGACCAGCGCGCCGACGCACGCGCCGACGAGATAGGTGGTCGCGGCCAAACCGATCTGGGTCGGGCTCAGCCCGAGTCCTGCCGTCGTGGTGAGGACCGGGGCGATCGTCCCGACGATGGTGACTTCGAGCCCGTCGAGGATCCACGTGATCCCCAAGCCGACCACGACCACCCAATGCCAGCGCGCCCACGGCAGGCGATCGAGGCGAAACGGGATGTCGGTCGTCAGAGAGGTCGCAGCGGCCACCCGCAGGACATACCCACCCGCGTAAGGAGGCTTACGGAACGCGGCGGCCGGTCCGGGCTAGCATGGGCGCATCTCCCCCAGCACGCACCTGCGAGGACCACGATGCGATTCCGTACTTCCGCCCTGGCGCTGGCCGCTTTGGTCGCCGTCCCGGGCCTCGCGCTCGCCCAATCGGCGATGTCGCACGATTCCATGATGTCACACGACGCGATGATGTCGCCGACCGCGGCGACGCTGATGTGTCGACCGGTGACCGATAAGGACAGTCACACCAGCATGATGTCGATGCACGAGACGTCGGCGACCGCCGGCGACGGCACCAAGCTCGTCTGCAAGAGCATGACCGCGATGCACAACGCGATGTCCGAGACCGCCGCGAAGGCGAAGAAGGCCGCCGACGCGAGCGCCGCCACCGAGATCTGGCAAGACTTCCTCACCACCGGCGTGTCGATCCCCGAAGGCGGCGGCTAGACCGCCAACGGCCGAGAGGTCACGAGGTCTCACGGCGGCGTATCTCGCCGCCATGCGACCGTCCCGCACCAGCGTCGCGGCGCTCGTCCCGATTTACGGCGTGACCGTGGTCGACGTGCTCGGCACGATGATCATGGTACCGCTGCTGCCGTATCTGGCGCAGCATTTCGGCGCGAACGGGCTGATCGTCGGGACGATCCTGACCACGTCGGGTGTCGCCGGCGTGATCGCCGCACCGGTCTGGGGCGGCGTGAGCGACAAGCTCGGGCGCAAACGCGTCGTGCTGATCGCGCAAATCGTCTCGCTGATCGGCTACGTGCTGCTGGCGCTCTCGCACTCGCTGGCGATGATCTTCGTCGCGCGCGCGATCGCCGGATTCGGCAGCGGCGGCATCGGGGTCACGCAGTCGTACATCGCCGACGTCACCGCCGAAGAGGATCGCGACCGCGCCTACGCGCTCTTCGGTGCGGTATTCGGGATCGGGATCGTGCTCGGTCCGGTGCTCGGCGGCGGCCTCATCCGCTTCGGCTTTGCGGCGCCGTTCGCGGCCGCGGCGCTGATCGAGCTGGTGACGATCGGCCTGACGCTGCGCTTCTTGCCCGAGCCGCCGCGGCGCGGGGCCGCGCAAGCCAGTCTGCGCGAGGCGAGCGCGATCGTCGTGCGCGATCCCGCGATCCGCAGCCTGGTGGTGCGGCACACGCTGTTCATCTTTGCGGTGACCTCGTTCTTCGCGGTCTTCTCGCTGTATCTGCAGCGCGAGCTGCAGGTGGGGCCGCAGCTCTCGAGCGGCCTGCTCGCCGGTGCGGGGTTCGTGGGTGGGATCGCGCTGGTCGCCGCCGTCGGTCCGCTGGCGCGTCGCTTCGGCGACGCCCTCGTCGCGCAAGCGGGGTTCCTGTGCCTCATCGTCGCCTACGTCGGGCTCGCCTTCATCCGGCAACTCGAGTTCTTCGGGGTGGCGCTCGGGCTGTGGGCGATCGGCGCCGCCGGCGTCGAGCCGACGCTCACCGCGCTGCTCTCGCGCGCCGCGCCCGCACGGGAGCGTGGCGCAATCCTCGGCTTCAACGACGCCGCCAGCAATCTGGCGTTGATCGTCGCGCCGGTGGTCGGCGGTGCGGTGATCGACCTCAACCCGCACGGCGTCGGCATCCTCCCCGCCGCCGCGATCGCGCTCGCTTTCGCGATCGGCGTGCAGCGGCGCAACGAGGACCGTCGGCTCGCGACCGCGCACTCCTGACGATGCGCGTTCGCCCGCGCCGCGACGTGGTGGCGCTTTCGATGCTGCGGCTCGACGCCGCCTCGGCCGTGCCGCTGCGACGGCAACTGCTGTTGCGCCTGCGCGACGCGATCGTGGCGCGCGAGTTGGCCGTGGGCATGCGGCTGCCCTCGACGCGTGCGGTCGCGAGTGCCTTGGGTGTCTCGCGCAACACCGTCGCCGACGTCTTCGCGCAGCTGATCGCTGAAGGCTATCTCGTCGCGCGCCGGAGCTCCGGGACGTTCATCGCCGAGGCCGCGTCCTCGTCGGCACCCGCCCCCGCGCGAACGGCGTGGGAGCGCGCCTCACTGCGAGGTCGACTCTTGGCCGGCGACGACGTGCGCCGTCGGATCACGGCCATCCAGCCCATCGCGTTTCAGCCCGGCGTTCCCGCGCTCGAGGCGTTTCCGTTCGAAACGTGGGCGCGTTTGGCCGGAAAGGTCGTGCGGCGTTCCGCTCGCGAGCAACTCGGGTACGGCGACGCGGCCGGGTACGAACCACTGCGTGACGCGATCGCGGCGGAACTGCGTACGCAAAAGGACATCGCGTGCAGCCGCGACCAGGTCATCATCGTCTCGGGGACGCAGCAGGCGCAGGACCTGATCGGACGGCTGATGCTCGATCCCGGCGACGACGTCTGGATCGAGGACCCGGCTTCGCGCGGAACGCGCACCAGCTTGCGCGGCGCCGGTGCGAACCTGGTCGCCGTCCCGGTCGACGACGAGGGAATCGACGTCGAGGAAGGCTGCCGGCGCAGTCCCCATGCGCGGCTGGCGTACGTGACCAGCGGTCATCAGTGGCCGCTCGGGCCGTCGCTCTCGGTCGCGCGGCGGCACGCGTTGCTCGCGTGGGCCTCCCGCGCCGACGCATGGGTGGTCGAGGACGAATACGACAGCGTCATCGACCTCGACGGGGTAGTGACTCCGCGGCTGGCGACGCTGGATCAGGAGCGTCGCGTCATCTGGGTCAGCACGTTCAGCGTCTCGCTCTTTCCGGCGATCAGGCTCGCATATCTCGTCGCGCCGCCCGGTTTGGTCGACGCCTTCACGGCGGCGAAAACGGTCGCCGACCGGCAGACCGCGACGCTGGAACAGGCGATCCTCGCCGAATTCATGTACGACGGCGGTTACGTGCGACATCTCGCGCGGATGCGCGAGATGTACGCGGAGCGCCGCGCGCAGGTGGTCGCGGCACTCGAGACCCATGTCGGAATCGCGCCGCAGGTTGCGGCCGGCGGGCTCCATGTCGTGCTGCCGCTCGGTGCCGAGGTCGACGACGTCGCGGTGGCCGCGGCGGCCGAGCGGGTCACGGTCACCGCCCCGGCGCTCAGCGAGTTCTACCTGGGAGCACCGCGCCGCGGGCTCGTGCTCGGCTTCGGCGCCGCTCAGCGCGCTGCGATCGTCCGGGCGGCGCGCGCGCTCGGTACCGTGGTGGCTGGCTGACAGCGACAAACTGGCCCTAGCGTTTTCCGGCTCATCATCGCACGATGGCGGTATGGAGTACGAAGATCTCGTCGTCTATCACCGCGGGGAGTTTCGCCGCTATCGCGACACCGGCGTCGGCCTGCTGACGCACGGCCTGCTGTACGGGACCGGCTGCTTCGAGGGGATGCGTGCGTTCTGGAACGCGGAGCGCGGCGAGCTGTTCGTGCGCGAGCCGAGCGCGCACTTCCGCCGCTTCACCGCCAATGCCAAGCTGCTGCTGATGGACCTCCCGCCGATTGCGGAGCTGACGGCCATCGTCACCGAGCTGTGCCGCCGCAACGGCTTCCGCGAGGACGTCTACCTGCGTCCGGTCGCATACAAGAGCGAGGAGAGTCTGGGTGTGGGGCTCGACGGACTTGCCGGCGATTTCTTCGTCGTCGCCGTGGCGGGCTTCGGGAAGCGCTCGGAAGCGGCGCTGAACGCCTGCGTGAGCAGTTGGCGGCGGGTGGACGACAACGCGATCCCGCCGCGCGCGAAGATCACCGGCAGCTACGTCAACAGCTCGTTCGCGAAGAGTGAAGCGCGGCTGAACGGTTTCGACGAGGCGATCGTGCTCAACGACGACGGGCACGTGGCCGAGGGGACGACGGCGAACCTGGTGCTGGTGCGCGACGGTGTCGCGGTGATGCCGCCGACGACCGACAACAACCTCGAGAGCGTCACCGGCAGACTGGTGCGTTCGATCGTGTCGCGCGGTCTCGAGTTGGACGTGCGCGAGCGGCAGATCGATCGGACCGAGCTCTACGGTGCGGACGAGATCATTCTGTGCGGCACCGGCTTGGGTATCGCGGCCGTCGGCAGTATCGATCATCGCGCGATCGGCGCGGGCGAACCCGGACCGGTGTATCGCGCCCTCAGCCGCATCTACGACGACGTCGTGCGCGCACGCGACGTGCGCTTCGGCACCGAGACGGTCGCCGTCTACGGCGACGACGCCCGCGGAGCGCCGGCCGGGACCGCGAACAGGGCGACGGTCGCGACGCCGAGCGCGATGGCGGCATCGATCAGCGCGCCGCGATAGCTGCCCGTCGTCAGCGAAACCCAGGTCGCGAAGAGCGGCCCGACCACTTGCCCGACGCCGTAGACGACCGTCATCAAACCGACGATCACGTTGCTGCGCTCCGGCCACATCGCACGTCCGATGCTGGTCGAGAGCGCGGTGATGACGATGAACGTCCCGCCCAGCCCGACCGCGATCACCGCCACGCCGAGCGCGCCGGGCAGCACGATGGGCCCGAGGAACGTGAGCGCCTGCACGATCGTCGCAAAGATCAGTGCGCGGTGCGCGCCGATCCGTTGCGAGGCCCAGGTCGCGATCGCGATCGATGGGATCGCGACCAGGCCGACGACGATCCACGCCGCATCGGCGAGTTCGGCGATGGCCGGTGTCTGCCGAATCATCACGACCAGGAACGTCGCCGGAATCACGTAGGCCGCGCCCTCGATCGTGTACGCGACCGCGAGGGCGATGAACGGTGCGCCCAGGGCACCGCCGGCGCGCGCTGCGCTCGCCGCCGGTGGCGCGTCGGCGGGAAGCCAACGCACGACCAGCGCGAGTGCGACCAGCGAGACGACGCCGATGCCGATCCAGGCGGCGTTCGAGCCGCCGGCGCGGGCGAAGACATCGACCAGGATCCCGCTGCCGGCGATGCCGATGCCGACGCCGGAGAAGAGCATCGCGATGCCCGCCGGCGAGGGCCGCTCGTGGACGAAGTCGAGCAGCAGGCTGGTGACGAGCACGAACGAGATACCGCTGGCGACGCCGGTCACGAAGCGTGCGGCCGCCCACGTCGTCGGCCCGAGTGCCATCATCACCGTCAGGAGCGCGACGAGGAACGGCGCGGCGATCACGGCGCGGCGGCGGTGTCTGCGCAGCGGCGGGAGCATCCCGAGTGCGGCGCCGGCGAGGTAGCCGAACAGGTTGATCGACGCGAGCAAGCCCGCCATCGAGATGGACAGCCCGGCGTCGACGCGCATGATCGCGAGCAGCGGGGTATACGCGAAGCGGCCGACCCCCATCGCCACTGCGAGCACGACCGAACCGGCGACGAACGGACGCAGCCGCATGCTCATGGTATGCTCACGACGTGATCTCGACTCCCGCCGACGTGACCGCCGAGCGCATCGCCGCCACCTACGCGCTGATTGCGCCCTACGTGCGCCGCACGCCAGTCCTTCATACCACCGGCAGTGACTTTGGTCTCACCGCAGGCGACCTCGTGCTGAAACTCGAGTCGCTGCAGCACTCCGGCTCATTCAAGGCGCGCGGTGCGTTCGCGAACCTGCTGCTGCGCGACGTGCCGCCGGCGGGCGTCGTCGCCGCGTCGGGCGGAAACCATGGCGCGGCCGTCGCCTTTGCCGCGCAGCGGCGTGGGGTCACGGCGAACATCTTCGTGCCGGCCATCTCGTCGCTCGCGAAGATCGATCGCATCCGCGCCTACGGCGCGCAGGTCCACGTCGGCGGCGACCGCTATGCCGACGCACTCGCACTCGCCGAGACGTGGACGGCGGAGCACGGTGCGCTCGCTGTCCACGCATACGACGGTATCGAGACGCTGCTCGGCGCCGGCACGGCCGGACGCGAACTCGAGGAGCAGGTGCCGGCTCTCGACACGCTGCTGGTCGCGGTCGGCGGTGGTGGTTTGATCGGCGGGATCGCCGCCTGGTATCGCGGGCGCGTGCGGCTCGTCGGCGTCGAGCCCAGCGCTGCCCCGACGCTCTCGCGCGCACTCGCCGCGGGCGAACCGGTCGACGCGCCGGCCGGCGGAATCGCGGCCGATTCGCTTGCACCGCGCCGTGTCGGTTCGCTGATGTTGCCGCTCGCGCAGCGGTATGTCGACCGGATCGTCCTGGTCGAGGACGACGAGATCGTCGCCGCGCAGCGAGCGCTTTGGGACATCGCGCGCATCGTCGCCGAGCCCGGCGGCGCCGCCGCGTTCGCCGCCTTGCTCAGCGGCCGCTATCAGCCTGCGGCCGGCGAGCGCGTCGGTGTCCTCGTGTGCGGCGCAAACACCTCGGCGGTCGACTTCACGTACTGACGAGCGCAGCGTGCGGTATACTGGGGACGCATGATCCTCGGCATCGACCTGGGCACCACCAACAGTCTGGTCGGCATCTGGCGCGATGGTCAGCCCACGTTGATCCCCAACGCGCTGGGCGACCTGCTCACGCCGTCGGCGGTCGGCATCGGAGACGACGGCGCGATTTTGGTCGGCGCCGCGGCCCGCGAGCGGCTCGCGACGCATCCCGCCCGCACCGCGACCGCCTTCAAGCGCGCGATGGGCAGCGAGCACGAGCTGACGTTGGGGAAGCAGACATTTCGCCCCGAGGAACTCTCGGCGCTGGTGCTGCGCTCGCTCAAGGCGGATGCCGAGGTGTTTCTCGGCGAGCGCGTCGAGGACGCGGTGATCACCGTGCCCGCGTATTTCAATGACGTGCAGCGCAAGGCCACCAAGGCCGCCGGCGAGTTGGCGGGCCTTGCAGTGCGGAGGCTGCTGACGGAGCCGACGGCGGCGGCGTTGGCCTACGGTCTGGATCGTCCGTCCGACGACGAGCTGATCTTGGTCGTCGATCTGGGCGGCGGCACCTTCGACGTTTCGTTGCTGCACGTATTCGAGGGCGTGACCGAGGTGCGGGCGACCGCCGGGGACAGCCGGCTGGGCGGCGAGGACTTCGTCGACCGCATCGTCGTCGCGTTCATGGACGCGGTGGGCAGCAAAGCGGGTTTACCACCGGCCGGGACGCCCTCGCCGGTGCAGGCGGCGTTGCGCCGTCAGGCGGAACTCGCGAAGTGCCACCTGAGCGAATCTGATACCGCCGTGCTGCGGGTCGTGCATCGAGACCGCGCGATCGACTGGGAGCTGACGCGCGAGACGTTCGAGGAGATCGCGCAGCCGCTCTTGGCGCGCTTGCGGTTCCCGATCGAACGCGCGTTGCGCGATGCGCGCATCGATCCCGACCGCGTCGCGCGCGTGATCCTCGCCGGCGGGGCGTCGCGCATGCCGATGTTCCGCAAGCTGATGGGACGCCTGTTTCGCCGGCTGCCGCTGCAGAGTATCGACCCCGAGCAGGTCGTCGCGCGCGGCGCCGCGATCCGCGCCGGTATGCTCGCGCGCGACACCGAGCTGACCGAACGGGTGATGACCGATGTGGCGCCGTTCACGCTGGGGATCGCCGTCACCGACGGCAACGCGCAGAACCCGATCACGAATCTGTTCCTGCCGATCATCGAGCGCAACACGGTCATCCCCGCCAGCCGCGTCAAGCAGGTGGTCAACGCCTGGGACGATCAGGCCGAGATCGCGGTGAAGGTGTTCCAGGGTGAGGCCCGTTTCGTCGACGAGAACATCGCGCTCGGATTGCTGACGGTCCCCATTCCGCGCGGCCCCGAAGGCAGCCAGTCGATCGACGTGCGCTTCACCTACGATCCGAGCGGGTTGCT
>JBEKAU010000002.1:0-19568 GCA_050015755.1 Vulcanimicrobiaceae bacterium
GAGATAGCGGCTAAGCATGTCCATCGTTATGACTCCGCGGTGATGCGTTCTAATGACGCGTTGATGCGATGCAATTCATCCGTGAGCTGGTCGAGGATCAGGCGCCCAGCCGGCGAGAGCTGGTAGAAGCGCTTGCGGCGCTTGTTCTCTTCGCGCCACTCGCTCTGCAGCAGCCCCTGACTTTCGAGCCGGCGCAACAGCGGGTAGAGCGTGCCCTCGTCGATCGCCAGACCCGCATCCTCGAGCGCCTTGCGCAGGGTGTAGCCGTAGCGCTCCTCGCGAAGTTGCGAGAGGACCGCCAATGCCAGGCACCCCCGCCGCAGCTCCAGCCGCAGGTTCTCGAAGGGGTCAGGCCGATCGTCGATGCTGTGTTCCATACAGTGGATGACACACACTGTATATGATACAGTATCCGCTCGTCAAGCGGGCCGCCCGGGAAGAGCGGCCCGTTGGTGGTTCAGGCGGCGGTCAGGCCAGGCGGCGGCGGGTGCCGGGCTCCTGGGCGGGCATCTTCTGGAGGGTCGGCACCGCCGGGCGCGGCAGGGTCGGGTCCACCTCGTACGCCGCCTCGAGCGGGGCGACGGTGTCCGGCAGCGTCGGAACGTCGAGGCGCGGCGGCGCGCTGAAGTCGAAGGCACTCGTCATGTCGCCGCAGGTCGCGCGGCGCCAGGCGCTCAGATTCGGCACCTCGACCCCGAAGCGCGTTTCGAGCAGCCGCAGCACCGAGGTGTGGTCGAAGGTCTGGCTGCAGACGTAGCCGCCGCGCGAGTACGGCGAGATCACCAGGCACGGCACCCGGAAACCCAGACCGATCGGCCGACCGTCGACGAACTCGCCGGGCGTCCCGGGCTCCGGCGTCGGCGGGACGACATGGTCGAATTGGCCGTCGTTCTCGTCGTACATGAGGATGAGCGCGGTCCGCGCGTAGACACTCGGGTTCGCCCACAACGCTTGGAGAATCGTGTGCACGAACTGTGCGCCGGCGGCGGGCAGGTAATCCGGGTGCTCGGTCTGTTCGGCGTGACCGAGGAGCCACGTCACCTGCGGGAGATTTCCGGTACGCAGGTCATCGAGGAACGCGTTGATCGGGCGTCCGCGCCGCGCGCGCGCGAAGAGCGGCGACGTAGGATCCTGATACGCGCGGAAATAGCGCATCTGGTTCATCAGGTAGTCGTCGACCAGATCGTAGGTGATCTGCCACGAGATCCCGGCGCGTTCGAGGCGCTCCGGGTAGGTTTCCCACGTGTAGGTGATGCCGCCCCCGATCGCCTTGTTGCTCGTCGCGGGACCACCATGCGTTCCCGCGGCGTCGATCGAGCCCGTCATCGACATGAGCCGATTCGGATACGTCGGCCCGAGGACGGAGCAATGATATGCATCGCACACCGTGAACGCGTCGGCGAGCGCGAAGTGGAACGGTATGTCGGCGCGAGTGTAGTAGCCCATCGTCAACGGACCGGCTTCCTTGTTGGCTTTGCGATGCGCGGTGACGAAACCGTCCATCACGCCGCCGTTGAAGGACTCGTGTTGCGCGTCCCATTCGTGGCTCAGGTCGTGGAGGCGCATCGCGCTGGTCGTGCGCGTATCGAGGTGGAACGGCAGGACGTGGCCGTCCGGATTTTCCGGATCGGGTTGCCGAAAGACGCTGCTGCCGTCGGCACGTTGGTGCGCAGCGGCGTCGTCGAAGCCGCGTACGCCGGCGAGCGTGCCGAAGTAGTGATCGAACGAGCGATTCTCTTGCATGAGAATCACGAAGTGGTCGATGTCCTTGATGCTGCCGCCGGGAAACGCTTCCGCAGCGGCTTGCATCCCGGAACCCAGACCGATCGTCGCGGCGGTGCCGAGGCCGAGTTTGAGGAGGTCGGCGCGTGAGATGGTGCCCATCGCCGGCCTCTTCGTCTCGTCCGCGATTAAACCGTCTTCGGCGTGTACCCCGCGCGCGTCCCGATTGGGCTGGCGGCGATCGCTGCGGTGGCCGCTTTCGCCCACGGCGAATCGCAAGTACCGTCGGATTCGACCGTCGGCACCGTCGCGACGACGTCGAACATAAACTGCGTCTTATTAAATTGTTTGCGCGAAACGACCGCGCCGGCGTAGCAATCTTGCGCGTTCTGATGATCGCAGCCGTGCCAGCGCGACGGGTTTTCCTTGAAGCCGTTGAAGCTATGGTCGTCGAACGCCTTGGCCAGCTTGCCCGCGTCGGTCGTGCCGGCACCCTCGATGCGATCGGCGAGCTGCATGAGCGCAGCGTACCCGTAGTAGTGGCGCGCCGAGATCGGGCCGTGGATCTCACGCCGCAAGCGCGCGACCAGCTTGCGCGACGCGTCGGAGACGTCGGGCGCCCAGAGGACCGAGAACGTCGCGCCCTGCACCGCGTCGAGCGGGATCGCGTCGTAGTAGAAGTCCTCGAGGTTGATTCCGGCCAGGTGGATCTTCTTCGGTAATCCGAACTGCACGAAGGCGTGCACCGCGTTGGCCGCATCGACGCCGCTGTTGGCGAGCACGAGCACGTCGGCGCCGCTGGTCTGCACCTTGGTCATCGGCGTCGAGAAGTCGGTCGTCCCGAGCGGCAGCACGTCGTGGCCGACTTCGGTTCCGCCCGCACGCGCGAGCAGCGGTGCGAGCTGCGCGTAGGCGTCCTTGCCGAGCGCGTAGTCGGCTTGCACGAAGTACCACTTCTTGCCCAGCGCCAAGAGCCGGTTCGCCATCGGGTTGAGCGCCATGCGCGCGTTGAGACCGTAGCGATAGGTCAGCGCGCGCGCCTTGGCGCCGGTGACGGTCGAGTCGAACGGACCGAGGGTCATGTTGAAGACCCCCAACTCGTCGGCCAACGGTGCGAGCGCGAGCGCGCTCCCCGACGAGGTGCCCCCGAAGATCGCGTCCACGTTCTCTTGGCCGACCAGCCGCCGCATCTCGCTGACGGCCACCGCCGGCTTCGAGGTGTCGTCGCCGGTGACGAGCTCGTAGCGCACGCCGCCGCGGCGGTTGAGGTCGGCCAGCGCGATCGTCGCGCCGGCCTTGTGCTTCGCCGCGATGTCGGAGAAGACGCCGCTGAACGAATCCAGGAAGCCGATCCGTACCGTCGGCTTGCCGGTCGCTGCACGCCGCGGCAGCCGCGGCAGCCGTGCCGCGGAGGAGATCGCGCCGGGTGGGCATGGTGAAGCCTCCTTCGTTTGCAAGGTCACCTATCGACGCGCGGCCCGCCGACTCCGCCCGGCGGCGGACCTCTCAGGCCAACTTGTCGGCGGTGATGCCCAGCTCGGCGCAGCGCGCGATCAGCGCCGCGCGTGCGCGCACGTCGAACGCGCCGAAGATGCGGCGGGTGTGGTTGTGGACCGTGTAGGGGCTGCGATCCAGGGCACTCGCGATCCCCTTCATGTTCTCGCCGCCCAGCAAGTGGCGCAGCACGACGCGCTCGGCGCGGGTCAGCTTGGCGAGCACCGCCGAGGCAGGTGCCGAGGTCGGCGCCTGAGCGAACCATGCCTGCGGCGCGCGGGCGAGAGCGACGTCGATGTCGTGCTGGTAGCGCGCATCGCCGGTGAGCCGCAGCAAGTCACGCGCCACGAGCGCCGCACGCATGCGATAGTCGAGTGCGACCCACAGCTCGCGGGAGCGCTCGTAACTCTCGATCGCGTCTTTCGGCTTGCCGAGCACCTCGCTCACGCGACCGGCCGCCATCGCCTCGAAGGCTTGCATACGGCGATCGCGATGGAGCGCCAGCCGCGCATTGAGCGCGCCGGTGATGTTGCGGTAGAGGGTGATCGCCGAGCGCGCCTCGGCCGGCATCGCGTCGGCCGCTTCGATCGCGAAGTTGGTCAGCGCGACCCGCTCTTCTTCGTCGGCCTTCGACCAGGACACGGCGTCGATGAAGGCCCAGGCCGCCTCGAACTGCACGCGGGCCGCAAAGGTGTCGCCCACGAGGTCGCTGACGACGGCCGCGTTCGTCTCGGCGATCGCGCGCAGCGCGTCGTTCGGGGCGACGCCGACCGCCTCGCGCGAGAGGTGCCACGCCGCGGTCTGCTCGCCGCGCAAGAGGGCCAAGAACCGTTCGCACGCGAGTGTGCTGACGTGCTCGCGCGCGATCCCGGTGCTCCACCGGGTGCCGGCTACGTACGGCGCATAGCGCTTGGCCAGCCGCAAGTCGATCGTCTCGCTGGCGATGATCGCCAGCGCATGCACGAGCCGGCCACGAGCGCGCAGGTCTTCGCGCGGGGCGGCGCTCATCGCCTCGAGCGCCTCGAGGAATCGTTCTGCCGCTGCCGCATAGCGCTCGCGGCGCACCTCGATCCAACCCAGCAGCTGCACGAGCAGCGCCCGCAGCACGTCGTGCGCGTACGGGAGCGCCTCTTCGATCAGCGCATCGGCAGCGTGCAGCTCGCCGTCTTCCCACGCCGCGAAGGCAGCGTAGTACGCGTACTCGGCACGCGCATCGTCCGACGCGTGCGTGAGCGCCGTCGCCGCCACAGCGAACGCGGCACTCGCCTCGCGCGGCTTGCGCCGCGCGCGCAGCGATGCACCGCGCAACGCGCCCGCCACGACGATCTCGTCGGCGCTCGACGCCCGCTCGATCGCGAGCGCCGAGACGTCGGCCGCGGCCGCCGACGCATCCGAACGCAGCAGTGCGCGGATGCGCAGGAGCAACGCTGCGACGTTCTCGTCCCCGCCTGCCGGCATGAGCGCGAGCAGACTCAGACAACGCTCGTATTCGGCGTCGTCATACGCCTCATAGGCCGCGCGGAAGAGGGCGTCGTCGGGCGCGCCGGACGTCACTGCCGCCTTCACCATGAGGCGCGCTCCACTAACCCGAGCATGCTCGGGTTGGTCTGCGTGACGAGGGCGCGTTCCGCGCTCCTCCAAAGCGAAATCACCATCGCTTGCAAGAAACGAGGAAGAAACCCAACCTGAAAAGCACTGCCGCGGAACCTTTCTGACCGAACCCGGCAACGCCGATGGTACACCGACGGTTGTCTGGGATTGGTTAAGATCGTCACCGGAACGCCTGGGGGGCAGCGTCCAAGTGGCAGCAAGGCCCCTCGTTCTCTTACGGGAAGCCGCTCCCATGCTGCGCCCTACGACGTTTTCTATCGTCGCGGCCGATCCCGAAGCGAACGAGATTGGGATCGCCGTGCAATCCAAGTTTCTTTCCGTCGGTGCGGCCGTGCCGTGGGTCGAGGGCGGCGTCGGCGGCGTCGCGACGCAAGCCTGGGCCAACACGACGTTCGGGCCACGCGGTCTGGCCGCACTGCGCGCGGGCGCCGCGCCGGACGAGGTGCTGCGCGCGCTGCTCGCGGACGACCCGCAAGCGGAAGATCGACAAGTCGGGATCGTCGACGCGCGCGGCCGTAGCGCGAGCTTCACCGGCGCGCGCTGCATCGACTACGGCGGCGGCATCGCGGGCGCCGGCTTCGCTGCACAAGGCAACTGTCTCGCCGGCCCGGCCGTCGTCGAGGCACTGGAGACGACGTTCCGCAGCGCGCGCGGCACACTCTCCGATCGCTTGGTCGCGGCGCTCGCCGCCGCGCAGCGGGCGGGCGGCGACAAGCGCGGTCAGCAGAGCGCAGCGCTGCTGGTCGCCAAACCGGGCGGCGGTTATCAGGGCTTCAACGATCGCTACGTCGACCTGCGCGTCGACGATCATCCGGCACCGATCGACGAACTCGCGCGGCTGCTCGAGTTGCACAAACTCTACTTCTTCGCGCCGATGCCGGACGACGTGCTGCCGATCGATGACGACCTGGGCGGAACGATCGTGGCCGAGCTGGTTCGCTTGGGCGCGTTACCGCGCGGCGCGCGGCACTTCGACGGCGACGCGCGCGACGCGTTGGTCGCGCTCATGCACGTCGAGAACCTCGAGAACCGCGTGCGCGACGATGGCGCGATCGACCGTCAGACCTTGGCGTACGTGACCGCGCTGCGCCGCGACTGACCCACCGGCGCGCTCGACGCGCGGGCGATCAGCACCGGCACGTGGGCATGCTCGACGAGCGCCGTCGCCACGCTGCCGAGCACGAAACGCTCGAGCGAGGGCAAGGCGCGCGTCCCGGTCACGATCGAGGAGCACGCGCGCCCATCGGCCGCGGCGATCAGCGCGGAGGCGGGGTCGCCGTCCCCGACGATCACCTCGACGCTCACGCCGGCGGCGCGCGCGGGCGCGGCGGCCGTCGCGAGGGCCCGCTCGGCCTCATCGCGTGACTCGCGTTTGGTGAGAATGTGCGCGAGGACGAGCTGCCGTCCGCGAGCGAGTGCAACGCGCAGCGCGACCTCGAGCGCGGCGCGCGCCGGCGCGCTGGCGTCGAACGCGACCAAGACTGGCCCTTCGCGCACCGCGTCGTCGGCGTGCACCGCGATCACCGGCATCGCGGCGATGAGCAACAACCCTTCGGTCATGCTGCCCAACACCGCTCGCGCGATCCCGGTGCGGCCGTTGGTGCCGATTACGATCGCGTCGGCGTGCTGTTCGTGGGCGAACGCAGCGAACGCCTCGACCCGCTCACCGTAGATGACGAAACCCTCGCCGGGGACGCCGCCCTCGCGGACCCGGACCAACGCGTCATGGACGGTCGCCCGCATGTCCGCTTCGGCCGCTTCGATGGCCATCCCGGGATCGTTCAGCGCCCCTTCGGCCTGCGGGAGCAGCAAACTCGCCGTGTCGACGACGCCGGCCAAGGACAACGCACCGCCGTCACGCGCGAGCGTGATCGCGATCTCGAGTCCCCGCCGCGAAGCAGGCGAGCCGTCGACCGGAACGGCGATACGGGCAAATGCAGACGGCATGGGCCTATGAACCCAGCGACCACTGCC
This sequence comes from Vulcanimicrobiaceae bacterium, assembly GCA_050015755.1. Classification (GTDB taxonomy): domain Bacteria; phylum Vulcanimicrobiota; class Vulcanimicrobiia; order Vulcanimicrobiales; family Vulcanimicrobiaceae; genus Vulcanimicrobium. Next base: position 6,802 of record JBEKAU010000002.1, read on the forward strand.
AGGCGTTCCAATCCTCGATGATCCCGTTGGGACGGAAATTCTGCAGGCCGCTGTCGACGGCTTCGATCTGCCGCGGCCACCACAGGTAGGCGTAGGGCGCGTCGCGCGCGAGCAGTTCTTCGATCGTCGCGTAGGCGCGCTTGCGGGTGGGGCGATCGTAGTGCGAGAGCGCGATCGCCTGAGCGGCGTCCATCTGCGCGTTGCAGTAGCGCGCCCAGTCGTACCCGTGCGGCGGCCGCTGATCGCACAGCAGCTGCGAGCTGTCGTCTGGGTCGATCCCGGCGTACCAGGTATACAGCGCGCCGTCGTAGCGCCCGCTGGCGAGAATGCCGACCCCGGGCGGTCCGTAGTACAGACCGGACGTGTAGCCCTTGAGCTCGATCCCGACCCCGACCTCGTGCAGCATCTGACCGATCTCGACGCCGCGGCCCTTGTCGGTCGCGCTGTCGGAGCGGAACGCCAGGCCGATCACCAGTTTCTGCCCGTTGCGCACCCGCAGGCCGCCGGGGCCGGGCTTCCAGCCGGCGGCATCGAGCAGCGCACGTGCCTGCGCGACGTTCGGACGGCTGCTGCCGGCATGCGGGTCGAATGCCCACAGCTGCGGCGGCAGATCTTCGGTCGCCGGGATCGTCGTCCCGTAGGTGGCTTCGCGGACCAGCCGCGGCTTGTCGATCGCGAGATCGATCGCACGCCGCACGCGCACGTCGTCGAGCGGTGGCTTCGCCGTGTTGAACATGATCGCATCGAAGCCGTTCATCGGGACCAGCCGCACGTCGATGCCGGCGATCGAGGTGAGGTTCGGGTAGACACGCGGTGAGGCGAGCATGAACCAATCGACTTCGTGGGCGCGCAGCTCGGTCGCGATCGTGTTCTCGTCGGGGACCAATTGCAGCTCGATGCGCTGCAGCTTCGGCTTGCCCAAGAAGTAGTCGTCGTTGGCGACGTACTCGATGTGATCGCCGCGCACCCAGCGCGCGACCTTGAAGGGCCCGGTCCCGACCGGCTCCTGGTTGAACGGGATGCGGTTGAGATCGTGGTACTTCGCCAAGAGGTGCTGCGGCAGGATGAAATACGGGGCGTCACTCGGACCGAAGAAGGTGTGGATCGCCGGGCCGAAGGGTGTGCGCAAGTGGAAGACGACGGTGGAGGGATCGGGCGTGTCGACGCGCACGACGTCGTCGTAGCCGTGCCGCGTCGCAACCAGATTGTTGGGGTTCATCACGGCGTCGAAGGTGAACTTGACGTCGGCACTGCTGAACGGCGCACCGTCCTGCCATCGCACGTTGTGGCGCAGGTGATAGGTGATCGTCAGGCCGTTGCGGCTGATCCCGCCGTTCTCGAGCGTCGGCACGGCGCTGGCCAGGATGGGGACGTCGCGTCCGTCGGGCTCGGTCGAGATCAGCGGATCGAACACCAACGCCTCGGCTTGCGCCTCGATCTGCTGGGTCGAAAGGATCGGATTGAGCGTATTGGGGCTCAGGCTGGTCGCGACGCGCAGCGTGCCCGGAACCAGCCACGAATGGGGCGCGTTCGACGCGCCAGGCTCGCCCTGATCGCTCGCGCGCGTGCATCCGGCGGCGGCGAGGCACGCAGCAAGCAGCGCGATGGTCTGAAGGCTTCTTCGTCCGATCACCGCCCGTTCTTCGCGGCGCCGCCCCCCGGTTCCGTGGCCTGCAGCCAATGCACGATCTGCGCGACGACGTCGTCTTCGATGCCGAGGTAACCGTGCGGCGAGAGCGGCTCGCAGTCGTCCGAGGTCGCCTGCGTGCTGTTGAAGCGCAGGAACGTCCCCTGCGGCAGCCGCTTTGCGAACCGTTCCGCCTCGTGGGGCGGCGAGACCGCACAGCCGTCGTGATCGTTCGCGACGACCAGCGTCGGCAGATGCAAGCGCGCCGCGCCGACGTCGAAGACCGTCTGCGGGTTCGTCCGCGAGGTCGCGGTGATCGGTGAGGTCAGCACCAGCAGGTCGGGACCGTCCGCACCCAGCGATGCGCTGGCCTGTGCCGCCAGCAGCGTGCCGCGGCTGGTCGAGACGATCGCGACCGGCTGCGCGATCGCGCGCAGCCGGGTCAACGCGGCGCCGACGTCGCGCGGGTCGTCGAGGAAACCGACCGCGTAGCCTGCCGCGACGTACTGCTCGCGCGTACGGATGACGAAATTGGTCGACGTCGTGCCGCCCTGCGCATCGATCGTGACCCGCATGCTGCCGCCGGGGATCAGCAAGATGGCCCCGCGCGGCGGACCGTCGGGCAGCTCGAGCACGAGCCGTTCACCGGCGAGCTGGACGACCTGCGGCGCGGTTGCAGCGAACGCCGGCGCGCACGCGAACACCAGCGCCGCACCGAGCGCGACCCGCCACGCCGGCCGAATCACGTCGGGACGACCAGCAGACACTCGGGCGCATCGGTCAGTCCGCTGAGGAACGGCGTGATCGCGCCCGAGGCGACGTCGACGGTGACGACGCTCTTTTGCAGCCGGCTCGCGGCGAGCAGCGTCCCGTCCGGCGTGAACGCGAGCCCGGCGAGTTTGGCGAGCTTGGTGTCGTCGTGCGCGATGCGCGTCATGGTCGCGGTCTTCTCGGCGTAGGCGAAGATGCACGCGCTCTTCGCGCTGCCGATGTAGACGGTGCTGCTGGCCGGATCGTAGGTGAGCCCGACCGGCTCGTCGAGGACGTCGTGCTTGCCGGTCCCGCCGGTCGAACTGATCTCGCCGCGGAACGCCCCCGTCTCGAGGTCGTAGGTGCACACGCGGTTCCCGGCTTCGTCGACGACGTAGAGCGCGCTCGGGGTCGCGAGGATGCCACGCACGGAATGCTTGCTGGCCTTCTTCTGCGCGATCGCCTCGGGGCTGCCCGGCGTCGGCAACGTCGGCACGAGACCGGTCTCGTTCAGGCCCCCCTTCTCGGCGACGACGGCCGGCGGCGTGTCACCCTTCACCGCAATCGGCACGACCGACGCCACGAACTCGCCGGCGTAGAAGACGTTGGGCGGACCGCTGCTCGGAAACGTCGAGGTCAAGTACGACGCGATCGTGATCGGGGTCGCCTTCGTCGCGTTGCCGACGGTGAAGCCGATGACGCAATTCGTGTCTTGGTTGGAGACGAACAGCACCCCGGTACCGTCGAAGGTCAGACCGTAGGGATGCGAGACGCCGGGCGAGGTCGACGGCGTCACCAGCGTCGCGAGCAGATCGCGCGTGCCGTCGGCCTTGACACCGGGCGAGAAGAGCAGCACTTGCGAGAGATTCTTGTAGGCGACGGCGAGGTACAACCGGCCGCCCGCATCGAGCGTCATTCCGCGCAGCTCGTCGTAGTCCGGCGTCACGCGGTGATGTTTCTTGCCGTCGGAGGAGTACGCACGCACGTGTTCCACCGGCGTCGACGACTCGCCTGAAAACGTCACGTAGACCTGATAACCCGCCATGAGGGCGAGGCTTGGCGAGGTGCGGTGCGGAGGCCTACCGTGGCCTCCGCACCGCCGCGCCGCCTAGTGCCGCGGACGCACGACGGCAGCCGGAGCGCGATGGATCGTCGCCGGCGTCGCCGGCACGCCGACGACCGAGACGTTGTCGACGAACATGAAGACGCCGAAGCCGGCCTTGGTCGCGCCGGGCGCCTCGAACTCGGGTCCGTTGTCGTCGACACCGATGAACAGCTCGACGCTTTGGCCCGGGGTGAGGTTGTACGGCGATCCCGTCAAGTTGTAGGGGCCGTGCTGAACCCACGTCCCGCCCTGCGTCGCCGGGCTGATCGTCGTCACCGCGCCGGCGCCCGGCACGGTGTTGTAGACGTCGTGATTGGTGTCGTTCAGTTCGACGAATACTGGAATCGGGGTCCCGCTGGGCTGCGGGATGAGGTACGCCTCTTGTTGACCGTACTGCACGCCGCTCTCGGTACCGCCCTCGTTCACCGCCACCGTCATCGTCGCGCCGGTCGGCACCGAGAACGTCTGGCAGATGCCGTTCGCTCCGGTCTCACCGGTGAAGCTCGATCCGTTCGAGAACAGCTCGCCTTCCTGCCCGCCGACGTACGTCAACGCCGAGTAGGTATCGCCGGAATCGACCTGCGGTGTGACCGGCGCGGGCGTCGAGTCGGAATTGCCGGGCGGCGTGCTGATCTGATCGTTGCCGAGGAACGAGGGCGGATTGCTCGGCGGATAGAGGTACGTCGTCGACGAGGCGAGGATCGCGCCGATCGCCGACGACGGGGAGACTGCCGGAACCGGCGTCGACGAGCCGACCGCGGGTTGCACGATCGTGCACGGCGTCCAGCCGGTGGTCGGATTGTACGCACCGGCCGCGCCTTCGGTCGCGAAGCTCGGGTCGGCGATCACGTTGACGTCGGTCGCCGGCGTCGGCGTCGGGACCGGTGTTGCGGTTGGAACGGGACTTGGTGTCGCTTGAGTGATCACGACGCCGGAAAGCGGGTTGCCGCCACCCGAGGACGTGGAGCCGCTGCATGCCGCCAAACCGGCGACGAGCAGGAGGGAGGACACGACGAGAACTCGCTGCACGCGTTGTTCCTTCACAGAAGAGTGTGATGGGTTCAGAGGGGGTGGGAGATTTGCAGCGTCACCTGGCGCGGTGGCGCGAACAAGAGGTTGACGGGGCTCTCGGTCTGCCCCCGAGCCGCGGGCGGCGTGTACTCGCCGTTCTCGAACTCGAACAGACCGCGGCCGTCGTCGTGGTTGAACAGGTTCGTTCCGCTGAGCAGCAGGGTGAAGCCGTGCGCGAGCGGCAGCCGCGCATGGGCGTCGAACAACTCGAACGCGGACTCGCCGAAGGAGTTGTAATCGCCGTAGTAGGTGCTGCCGAACGCGACGGTCGCACCCGACGCGAAGCGATAGTTCAGCTCCGCGTGACCGTGCGTGTAGGGATAGCCGGGGATCTGGAAGCCGTCTTCCTCGTCGCTCAAGCCGTTGAACGAGCCCGTCGTGCTCGAGCTCGCCGAGACGCCGGTGAACTGCGCGACGATCGGGTTGGGGATCGTGTCGTAGTCGTACGCACGCAGAAAGTCGAACACCAGGCTCCCGCCGAAGCCGACGCGTGGCGTCTTGAGGAATCCCAGCTCGATGCCTTGCTCGTGCGAGTCGGCTTGATTGAAGAGCTCGCTGATCTCCTGAACCGGCTGCCCGTTGAACGTCGCGGTGACCGGCGGAACGAACTTGATCACGTCGTCCGCGAACCGGTTCTGCACGATCGTGTTGTAGAGGTCGAGTGTGATCTTCGAATCGCTGCTGGTGCGATAGTCGGTCCCGAGGTCGAAGCTCGTCGAGAACTCCGGCCGGAGGTTGTCGGTGACGTGCAGTTCCCCTTGGGTGAGGACTGCGCCCGTATCTTGGCCGGTCGCTCCTGCAACGTCCGACACGAACCCGGCCGGCGGCGCGACGAACGACGTGCCTCCCGAGAACCGGATGACTTGGTTGCGATTGGGTTGCCACGTCAGCGACGCGTCCGGGTCGTAGTGCTTGCCCACGAACGTCGTATCGCTGAAGTAGTTTGCCACGCCGAGCGTGAGGTGCGGGGCGATCGGGACGAAGCCGCGCAGAGAGAGCACCTGCGAGCGCACGAGCAGGCCGAGCGAGGTGTCCCCGTCCTCCACGAAGCCGCTCTTATCGTTATGCGTGTCGTACGAGGCAATCAGCGTGCTCAGCCCGACCGGCAGATCGTACTCGAAGTCATAGCCGTGCAGCTCGTCGCTCTCGGCCTCGGTGAAATCGTCGCAGTCGAGCGTCGTGCCCGTTGCGCCGCACGGTACCGGAATGCACGACGGGTTCGCGCAAAAGGCAATCTGCGAGACTTCCTGCGGGTCGGTGATCACGCGTCGAATCGAGCCGCCGTAGAACCGACCGAGGAACGTGCCCGCGCCGATTGCCGTGCGCAAATCGGCCGTGAAGAACGGCTCGCTGTCGGTGACCGTGTTCCCCTGGAACACGTTGTCGCCGTTGGGATAGTCGGCAGCGAGAATCGTTTGACCCACTAAGAACCCGTCGGCCGGATTGGTGTAGATCGTCCCGCTGCCTTCCTGACAGCCGACCGCAGCCGGGCAACTCCCGACGATGTGATACGGCTCGACGCTGCCCAAGGTCCCACTGTAGTCGACGTAGCTCTGCGACCCGAAGTATTCCAGCGTGAGGGTCGTTGTCGTCGAGAAGTTATAGCCGAGCTTCACCAGCTCCGAGCGGTTCTGATAGGTCTCGCTCGACTGAACGGCTTGGTCGACGACGGCCAACGGCGGCGGCTGACCCTGGACGTACTGTCCCGTCGGATCGACCGTGTAGATCGGCTGATTTGCGAAATAACCGGGTGTGCCGTCGAACGCGTAGCCGACCAGGAAGCCGAACTTCCCGATCGTGTCCGAGAAGCGCGCGGCGTACTCGCTGCCGTTGAACGAGTCGTAGCCTGTCTGCACGATCCCGCTCGGCGTCGCGGTGATCGAGGGGGTGCGGAAGTTGACGCGCCCGCCGACCGCGTTCTCGTCCGTATTCCCGAACGCGCCCGGCCCTTTGTCGATCTCGACGTCGCTGAGCAGCAGCGGGTTGAGGAACTGCAGCAGATAGTCCCCGAATCGGCCGCCGTTGACGGGATGGCCGTCGATGAGGACTTGCGTCTCGTACGGGTTCGCGCCGCGCAGCGCGATCTCGGTGTTGGCGCCCAGCGCGCCCGAGTCGTTCTTCTCCAGTTCGACGCCGGGCTGTTCTTCCAGCAAATCGGCGACTTGGGTCTCGCCACGGTCTTGGAACTGCTGCGAGCTGAGGGTGACCTGCGCTGCTGCCGTCGTGTTCAGCGCCGTCGACCCGCGGCCGCCCGTGACGGCCGTACTGCCGATCGTTCGCAAGGAGCTCAGGGTCTGCGCGACGAGCGTCACGCTGAGCGTCTGCGCCTTGCCGCCGCTGATCGTGACTTGCGTTCCGCGCAAGGGTTGGAAACCCGGGAACGAGGCGGACACGGTATACGTGCCGTCCGGCAAATCGCCGAGCACGAACGAACCATCCGCGTTGGTCGTGACCGAACGCGTGACGGTGCCGCTCGCCGTCACCGTCGCGCCGTGAATCGCACCTTGCGATCCGACGACGCTGCCCGATATCGATCCGCTCTGCGTCTGCGCGTTCGCGGGCAGGGGGACCGTGAGTGCGAAGCCGGGGATCGACACGATGCCCAGACATAGCGAAAGCACGGCGCTGTGGAGGCGCAAACTTCTTCTCCCTTAATCTCGCGTTGAGATTGGACGGCGTAGGACAGCGCGACCCTACGTGCTCGTCATGAGGAGAGTATGAAATGCACCACGTTAACTCGCGTTAATGTGGATACGGTGGACTTATGTCCCGATCAGCTCTTTGAGCGCGTGTTGGAAGATCTTGGGCGCTTTGCCCTGGAACAGCACGCTCTCGTTGCCGCCGATCTGGCGGCGCAGCGCGATCAGCTCGTCGCGCAGTGCGGCAGCCGTCTCGAATTCGAGGTTCGCCGAGGCCTCGCGCATCTTGCGCTCGATCTCCTTCGCCATCGCCTCGGCCACTTCGCGCGGCAACTTCTCGGCGCGCACCGCGGCGGCCGCATCGGCGCCGCCCTCACTGCCGCCGACCAGCTCGAGGATGTCGCGGACTTCCTTGCGGATCGTCTTGGGCTCGATCCCGTGCTCGAGGTTGAAGGCCACCTGCATCTCGCGGCGGCGACGCGTCTCGCCGAGTGCCTTGGCCATCGACTCGGTGACGGTGTCGGCGTACATGATGACCTTGCCCTCGACGTTGCGCGCCGCGCGGCCGATGGTCTGGATCAGCGAGGTCCCCGAGCGCAGATAGCCTTCCTTGTCCGCGTCGAGGATGCCGACCAGCGAGACCTCCGGCAGATCGAGACCTTCGCGTAGCAGATTGATGCCGACCAGCACGTCGAAGAGGCCCTTGCGCAGATCGCGCAGGATCGCGATCCGCTCGAGCGTCTCGACCTCGCTGTGCAGGTAGCGCACGCGAATCCCGTTTTCGATCAGGTACTCGGTCAGGTCTTCGGCCATCTTTTTGGTCAGCGTGGTGACCAAGACGCGCTCGTCGCGCTCGGCACGGCGGCGGATCTCTTCCATCAGGTCGTCGACCTGGTGGCGGGTCGGGCGCACCTCGACCTCGGGATCGACCAGGCCGGTCGGCCGGATGATCATCTCGGCGATCTGGCTCGACTTGCCCAGCTCGTACGTCGAGGGGGTCGCGGAGACGTAGAGCACCTGATTGATGTGCGTCTCGAACTCGTCGTAGGTCAGCGGCCGATTGTCGAGCGCCGAGGGAAGCCGAAAGCCGTGCTCGACCAGCGAGAGCTTGCGCGAACGGTCGCCGCCGTACATGGCGTGGACCTGCGGCAGCGTCACGTGCGACTCGTCGATCAGCAGCAGCCAGTCTTGCGGAAAGAAGTCGAGCAGACACCACGGCGTCGAGCCTGGCTGGCGCCCCGCCAGCGGCGCCGAGTAGTTCTCGACGCCGTTGCAGTAGCCGACCTCGCGCAGCATGTCCAGGTCGTAGCGCGTGCGCTGCTCGAGCCGCTGCGCTTCGAGCAGCTTGCCCTCGGAGCGGAACAGCGCGAGGCGCGCGTTCATCTCGTCTTCGATCTCGATGACCGCGCGCTGAAGCTTCTCCTCCGGCGTGATGTAGTGCTTGGCCGGGAAGATCTTCAGCTCGTCCTTCGAGGTGACGTACTCGCCGGTCAGCTGATTGACGACGTTGATCGCCTCGATTTCATCGCCGAAGAATTCGATCCGGTGCACCAGCTCTTCGTCGACGGCGACGAACTCGAGCGTGTCACCGCGCACCCGGAACGTCCCCCGCACGAGGTTCAAGTCGTTGCGCCGGTACTGCATCCCGATCAGCTTGCGCAGAAACTCGTCGCGGTCGAGGCTCTGCCCGACGCGGATGTCGGCCGACATCTCGAGATAATCCGACGGCGAGCCGAGCCCGTAGATGCACGAGACCGAGGCCACGATCAGCGTATCGGGCCGGGTCAGCAGCGACTGCGTCGCCGAGTGCCGCAGCCGCTCGATCTCGTCGTTGATCGAGCTGTCCTTGGCGATGTAGGTGTCGGTGTGCGCGATGTACGCTTCGGGCTGGTAGTAGTCGAAGTACGAGACGAAATACTCGATCGCGTTGTGCGGGAAGAACTCGCGAAACTCCGCGCACAACTGCGCCGCCAGCGTTTTGTTGTGGCACAACACCAGGGTCGGCTTCTGGACCCGCTCGACGATGCGCGCCATGGCCAGCGTCTTGCCGGACCCGGTGACCCCGAGCAGCGTCTGCGCCCGGTCACCCCGCAGGATGCCCTCGGCGAGCTGCTCGGTCGCCTTGGGCTGGTCACCGGCCAACGGGTACTGCGTCACGAGCTCAAAGCGAGGCATGCCCTACCAGAACCCATGTTCGCCCGCGCTCGTGGCAGGCGAGCCTGAGGTGCTAGGCGGCGTGCTCGATGAGGCCGACGACGTCGACGCGGTGGCGGGCGCGGAGCTGGCCGCCGTAGGGGGCGTCGAAGCTGCCGGAGACGGGGGCGACGTCGGCGTAGTCGCGGCCGACGGCGACGACCACGTGGCGGATCGTCGTGCGCATGTCGTGGGTGGGGTCGAAGGAGAGCACCATCGCCCCCTCGTCGCGGCGCGGGATCAGCACCTCGACCCAGGCGTGGGTCGCCCCCTCACCGAGCAAGTGGCCGGAGACGTAGCGCGCCGTCAGGCCACAGGCGCGGGTCAGCGCCAGCATGACGTGGGCGTAGTCCTGGCAGACGCCGCGGCCCATCGCGTAGGCGGTCGCGGCGGTGGTGAAGACGTCGGTGACGCCCTTCGTATAGGTGATGCGGCGGTGGACGAACCGGCTGATGGCGTCGGCCAGGTCGGCCGGATTGGGGTGGATGGCCCGCAGGTCGGCGGCGGCGGCCAGCATCGCCTCGTCGGGGCGGGTCAGCCGGCGCGGCTGCATCAGGCGCGGATCGCGCAGCAGCGCCGCGTCGACGGTGTGGGGCCCGGCGTTCTCCCGGCGCACCAGCGCCTGGAACGTGAAGTCGACGCTGTGCTCGACGTGCGGCACGACGAACTGGGCGACGATGTTGCCGAAGCCGTCGGTCTTGGCGTGCTGACGGCCGGGGAGGCTGACGACGATGCGATGGCCGAGCCGGCGCTGCGGGCCGTGGGCGCGCGGCGGCGCCAGCACGAGCCGCTGGCGTAAATCGCGGATCGGGCCCGGGTACTCGTAGCGGAAACGCTGCTCGATGCGGTAGGTCGCGGCGCGCACGCGCGACCAGTCGATCGCGTCGGGCGCGTAGACGCCCTCGGCGTCAGCTTCCATCCCTCACCTCATCGGCACGAACCGTCATCGAGACCAGGTTGATGCGGCCGAACGTGGTGAGCATGGCGACGTCGAGCGCGTCGCGGCCACGCGCGATCACGACCCGGCCTTTGCGCCGCTCGTTGTTGCGCGGGTCGAACGTCGCCCATCCGCCGCCCAGATAGACCTCCATCCACGCGGCAAAATCCATCGTCGCGTAGGGCGGGGGAACGTCGATGTCGGGCAGGTACCCGAAGACGTAGCGCGCCGGGATGTTGAGCGCGCGGCAAAACGTGATCGCCAAATGGGCGAAGTCGCGGCAGACGCCGGTCCGGGCCTCGTAGACGTCGACCGCGGTGGTGGTCGACGTGCTGCTGCCGTACCCGAACTGCAAATGGCCGTGGACGTAGTCGCAGATGGCTTGGACGCGCTCCCATCCCGGCGCGACCCCGCCGAACAGCTCGCACGCCTTGTCTGCCAACACATCGGAAAGGCAAAAGCGGCTCGGCAGGGTGTACGCAAGGACGTCGTCCGGCAGGTCCTGCACCGGGTGCTCGATCGCGTCGAGCCGGAGCGGATCGGCCGCGCCGGTCGTCTCGACCGCCGCATCGTAGCGGATCGTCGTCGTGCCGGGTGCGAGGGTGAGCCGGCGGCAGCGGTTGCCGTAGAGATCGGCGTAATCGTGCGCGGCCGTCTCGGGCGCGCTCTCCCAATGCTCGGCGAGCACGCGCACACCCGCGTCATGGAGCGGCTGGACGACGAACACCGCCGCGACCGGGGCGCTCGTCTCGCACACGAACTCGCAGCCAACGCCGACCTGGAGGGTGCCCTCGCGCGCGGAGATCATCAAGGCGCTCTTTCCCGCCTCGCGAGTCCTTCATCTCGACAAATGGCCGAGTGAGCGAGGAAGCGACCAGGACCGAGCGTCCCGCGTGCCGGAGAAGGCCCGGCTTCCCCTGTGCGCCACGGCGCTTCCGGAGGCAGAAGGAGCCCTCGTGATCCAGCCGCCCTTGGTCTTCAGCGGATCGTCCAATCGCAAGCTGGCCGAAGAGATCGCCCGTCGGATGCAGACTCGCGTCGGAAACGCGCTGGTCGATCGCTTCAAGAACGACGAGTGCCGCATCGAGATCCGCGAGAACGTGCGCGGCGCCGAAGTCTTCGTCGTGCAGTCGACGTGCCGGTCACCACAGGGCTACACGGTCAACGACTCGCTCATGGAGCTCTTGCTGATCGTCGACGCGCTCAAACGCGCCTCGGCGAACCGCGTCACGACGGTCGTGCCGTACTACGGCTACGCCAAGCAGGACAAGAAAACCAAAGGCCGCGAGCCGATCTCTGCCAAGCTGGTCGCCAACATGCTGCAGACCGCGGGCGCCGACCGGATCGTCACGCTCGACCTGCACGCCGCGCAGATCCAGGGTTTCTTCGACATCCCGGTCGACAACCTGATGGCCGCGCCGACCTTGTGCAATTACCTCAAGGCCGAGAAGCTCGAGGGCGACCGAATCGTCGTCGTCTCGCCGGATGCCGGCGGCGTGCCGCGCGCCGAGACGTTCGCCAAGCGGTTGAAGTCCTCGCTGGCCGTCATCATCAAGCGCCGTCCGGAACCCGACGTCTCCGAAGTCACCCACATCGTCGGCGACGTGCAGGGCAAGATCGCGGTCGTCGTCGACGACATGATCTCCACCGGCGGCACGCTGGTGAAGGCGGCCGAGGCGCTGCGCAAGCGCGGCGCGACCGACGTCTACACGCTCGCGACGCACGGCATCTTCGCCGGCGACGCGATCGCGCAGTTCGAAAAGTCCGAGATCAACCGCGTCATCGTCACCGACACGATCCCGCGCACGATCGACTCACCGAAGATCGAGCACCTCTCGATCGCCCAGATCCTGGCCGATCGGTCTCGGAGCTCTTCAACAGCGAAGAGGCCAACGACGGGGTGACCTCCGGCACGTCGATCTCCGGCGAGCCGGAGCTGCCGCCCGTGACCGCCGCCGCCGTTTAAGGTACGATAGCAGTCCATGTCCAAGCAACACACCCTCTCCCGCCTGACGCTCGAGCCTCGCGAGCACGCCGGCACCACGGCCGCGCACGCCCTGCGTGCCGCCGGCAAGATCCCCGGCGTCGTCTACGGCCACGGCAAGGCAACCTCGATCACGATCGCCTCGAAAGACCTGACCGAGCTGCTCCTCTCGGGGAACCGCGCCCACGTCGTGACCGCGACGATCGGCGGGGCGACCGAATCGGTGCTCCTGCGGAAGATCGAGACCGATCCGATCTCGCGCAAGCCGCTCAGCGTCGACTTCCAGCGGGTGACCAAGGACGAGGCGATCACTGCCTCCGTCCCGGTCGTCGCCGTGGGGACGCCGATCGGCGTGAAAGACAGCGGCGGCGTCCTCGACGTCTCGCTGCGCGCGCTCGACGTCAAGGGGCCGGCCTCCTCGATCCCCGACAAGCTCGAGGTCGACGTGAGCGGTCTGGACG
>JBEKAU010000003.1:0-15308 GCA_050015755.1 Vulcanimicrobiaceae bacterium
GTCGCCGGTTTCGAGCGTGAGCGCGTGCTCGGCGATATCGGGTTCGTTCTCGACGCCGAACGGCAGGCCACCACCGGCGAGCGCGTGCGCGACGCCGGCACGCACGAGGATCGGCGGCGGATGTCCGGCGCACGCATAGGAGAAGCGCCGCGAGCGCGAATCGAAGGTGCCGTACAGCGCGGTCGTCAGCTCGACGCCGCTGCGCGCGTTGAGCGAGCGGTGCGCGAGCGCCAGGACGTTGGCCGCGCCGCTCTCGGCGACGGTGGCGACGGCGCGGACGGTTTCGCGGGTACGGATCATCGCGCTCGCCGCGTCGAGGCCATGACCGGTGACGTCGCCGACGCACACGCCGATCCGTCCGTCGCCGAGCACGAACGCGTCGTACCAGTCGCCGCCGACGGTCGCCTCGCGCGACGCCGGCCGGTAGACGGCGTCGAAACGCGCGCCGTCGACCTGCGGCAAGAACGAGGGGAGGAAGGCCGCTTGCAGCGTCTCGACGACCCGGTGCTCGCGCTCGTACAAGCGTGCGACTTCGTCGGACGCGCGGCGGCGTTCGTGGATGTCGATCGCCGTCCCGAGCAGACCGCCCGGCGTGCCGTCCGGCTCGCCGAGCGTTGCCGCGCGGGCGAGGTGCCAGCGATAGCCGCCTTCGGCGCCGCGCAAGCGCAGCTCGACGTCGGCGTTGCGGCCGCCGGCGACCGCGAGCCGCACCATCTCGAGCGCCACCGGGAGATCGGTCGGGTGGACGCTCTCGACCCAGCCGTGCTCGAGCGCATCGGCCGCTGCGCGCCCGGTGTAGCGCGCGAACGCGTCGTTGACGTAGACACACGTCCCGCTGCGATCGGTCGCGAACACCAGTTGCGGCATCGCTTCGGCGAGCGTGACGATCCGCTCGCTCAGATCGGCTTGTTCGAGCAGTCGCGCACACTCGGAGATCAGCGCGGCCAGCACGACGATTCCCGACGCCGAGCCGATGAGGCGTGCGAGGTACGAGCCGAGCGAGAAGCGCTGGTGCGAGAGCATGGTGAAGGTCGTGTCGACCGCGAGCGAGAGCACCGCGACGCCGATCCAGAGCTCGACGGTCGGCTGCGGGCGGCGGCGTAATAAACCGATCAACGCCAGCGCATCGAGCCCCACGCTCGTTGCGGCGAGCGCGTAGAGCAGCGGCGAGAAGACTTGTCCGTTCGGGCTGATGAGGACGGGCAGATTCGGGCCGATCGCGAGCACGATCGCGGCGACGACCAGGGCGAGTGCCGTCGCCCCGAGGATGCGCGGCGCGCGCGTACCGCCGCGGCCCGGGCGCCAGGCGTAGAAGACGACGCCCAACGGCCAGCCGATGTGCCAAATCGCCCACAGCCACGGCGGTACTTCCATGGCGAATGCGCCGGCCGGGAAGACGACGCCGGGCAGCACCAGGACGTTGACCAGGATCAGCGGCGCCGAGAACGCGTAGGTTGCGGCCAGCGTCGCGGCACCCGGTTGACGGCGCGCCCACCAGGTCAGCACCAGCGCGGTCCCGACCTCGGATCCGAAGAGCAGCGCGCCGTAGGCCCCTAAGAAGCCCGGGACCAGGCCGAAGTAGTACTGGCGCACCGGCCACGCCACGGCGGTCACCAGGACCAGTGCACAGGCGAAGATGATCGCCAAGGTCCGTTCGGCCGAAGATGCTGCGGCGGCCGGCCGCCGTGCCGGCGTGCCCGTCGCGGAGTGCGAACCCGCGGTCATTGGCCGACGATTTCCCGGGCGGGGGTGCTCCTCCCCGCCCGGGTGGTCACGGGAGGTTTAGACGCGCGCGCCGCGGCCCGAGATCAGATTGAAGATCAGCAGAATGACGGCGACGACGATCAGGATGTGGATCAGGCCGCCTCCGACGTGCACGATGAGCCCGAGCAGCCAGAAGACGAACAGTATGACGATGATGGTCCACAAGATTCCAGCCACGAATGCCAACCTTTCAGGAACGAGTGCGGATGATGGCGTCGCTCCCTCGTACCCACCGCCCGGTCGATCGAAGCGACTCGATCGGGCGGTGTGACCACAGGCGGAATCGGGGTACGACCACGGGAAAGCGCGGGCGATGACCATCGCGGAGTTCGAATCGACCTATGCGCTGCGCCGCGAGCGCGAAGTCGAGCTGGGCGAGATCGACATGCTGCGGCACGTCAATAACGTGCGTTACGCGGTGTGGGCGGAGACGATCCGCTCGATCTACTTTGCCGACATCTTCGGTCGCGACATCGCCGGTACGACCGGGATGATCCTCGCCAAGCACGAGTTGCACTACGAAACTCCGATCAAATACCGCGAGCGCGTGATCGTCGGCGGTCGTGTGTTGCGCTTCGGGACGAAGTCGTTCGAGTTCGAAACCGCGGGTTGGTCGATCGCGCAAGATCGGCGCGCGTTTCGTTCGCTCGCGACGCTGGTCGCATTCGACTACGCGGTCGAACGGTCGATCGCGGTCCCCGGCGCGTGGCGCGCCGCCGCGCAGAGCTTCGAGTTGATCGCGCCGGCGTGACCCGCTGGCCGCTGGTCGCGCTGCTGATCCTGGCCGGCATCGTCGCGGCGTTCGGCGTCGGCAAGGCGCCGGTCGCGCTGCCGCTGCTGCGCGCGGCGTTCGGGCTGGACGGGCTGGCGGCCGGCGCGATGATCGCGGCGATCTCGGTGCTCGGTGCGCTTGCGGGCACGCTGTTCGGCGCGCTCGCCGACCGCATCGGCCACCGCCGGGCGCTGTTGGCGGGGATGGTCACGATCGCGCTCGCCGGCCTGGCCGGCGCGTTCGCGCGCGGCACCGCCATGCTGCTGGCCGCACGGATCGTCGAAGGGATCGGCTTTCTCGCGGTCATCGTGGCGGTGCCGCCGCTGATCGTGGCGGCGAGTACGCCGCACGACCGCCGGCTCGCGCTCGGTCTGTGGAGCACCTACATCCCGGTCGGTTCGGCGATCGTGCTGTTCGCGGCACCGGCGACGATCGCGCTGGGTGGTTGGCGCGCGCTGTGGCTCGCCTGCGCGGTGGCCGCGGCGCTGCTAGCGCTCGCGTGCGCCGCGTTCGTCGTCGCCGCTCCCCGCATCGGCGCGCGGCGCGCGGTCGGCGCCGATATTCGTGCCGTGCTCGGCGCGCGCAACGCCGTCGTGCTCGCGGCCGGGTTCGGCGGCTATACGGCGACGTATCTGGCGCTGGTGGGCTTCTTGCCGACGATGCTGATCGACGGCGGCACCACCTTGGCCGCCGCGGCGTCGCTGAGCGCGGTGGTGGTCCTCGCCAACGGGATCGGCAACGTCGCGGGCGGCTTGGCGGTGCGCCGAACGCCGCGTTGGACGATCCTGGTGCTCGCCGGGGTCGTCATGGGGGTCGGCGCGGCGCTGCTCTACGCGCGCGGCTTGCCGCTCGGCGCGCGCTACGCCGCGGCACTCGCCGCCGCGCTCGTCGGCGGGACGATTCCGGCCGCGGTCATGGCTTCGGTGCCGCTCTACGCCCCCGCGCCCGAGCTGCTGGCCGGGACGCAAGGGCTCGTCGTCCAGGGCTCCAGTATCGGCCAGGTCGCGGGCCCGCTCCTGGTCGGCGCGTTCGGGGCGACCCGTGGCGGCCCGGCCGGGGTCGTCCTGATGCTCGCGTGCACCGCCGTCTGCGCGGCGGCGGGGCTGGCGCTGCGCGCGCCGGAGCGCGCAGCCTGCGGGTAGGGTTGTCCCCCGCGCGAGGGGCGGGCGCCGAGCGGGAGAAGCCCTGCCCATGCTCGCGCCGCCACGTTCCGCCGTCCACCTCAGCGCGCTCGACCCCTACGCGTTCCTGGAACGCGCGGCCAGCATCTTCCCCGAGAAGCTCGCGGTCATCGACGGTTCGGCGCGCTTCACCTACGCGCAGCTGCACGAGCGCGTGCGCCGGCTGGCCTCCGCGCTGCAGGCACGCGGGATCCGGGCCGGCGAGCGGGTCGCGGTGCTCGCGCCGAACACCGCGCTCACCCTCGAGGCGACGTTCGCGGTGCCGCTCGCGGGCGGCGTCCTGTGCGCGCTCAACACGCGTCTGGCGCCCGACGAGATCGACTACATCCTCGGCCACTGCGGCGCGAGTCTGCTGCTGTACGACCGCGAACTGGCCCCGCTGGTCGAGCGGCTGACCGCGGCGGTCCCGACGATCGACGACGCCGCGTACGAGGCGTTGCTCGCGCAGGCCGATCCGAGGGCGCTGGTCGCCGCGCAGCCGGACGAAGACGACACGATCTCGATCAACTACACCAGCGGGACGACCGGCCGCCCCAAGGGCGTGATGTACACCTTCCGCGGCGCGTACCTCAACGCGCTGGCCGAAGTGTTCCACGCCGACCTGCGGCCGGAGAGCGTGTATCTGTGGACGCTGCCGATGTTCCATTGCAACGGCTGGTGTTTCCCGTGGGCGGTGACGGCCGCCGCGGCCACGCACGTCTGTCTGCGGCGCGTCGCGCCCGAACCGATAAACGCCGCGATCCGCGAGGACGGCGTCACCCACTTCTGCGCCGCGCCCACCGTGCTCATCGCGCTCGCGAACCATCCCGAGACGACCACGTTTCCGCGGCGCATCGTCGTCACCACCGCCGGCGCGCCGCCTTCACCGACGACGATCGGGCAGATCGAAGCGCTCGGCGCCGAGCTCCACCACGTCTACGGGCTCACGGAGACGTACGGCCCGATCACCGAGTGCGCGTGGCACGCGCCCTGGGATGCGCTGCCGGCCGCCGAACGCGCGCGACTGCGCAGCCGCCAAGGCGTCCCGATGGTGACGGTCGGCGCCGGCGATGTGCGGGTGGTCGATAGCGAGCTGCGCGACGTCCCGGCCGACGGCGCGACGCCCGGCGAGATCGTCATGCGCGGCAACAACGTGATGAAGGGCTACTACGCCGATCCCGTGGCGACGGCGCGCGCGTTCGCCGGCGGCTGGTTCCACTCCGGTGACGTCGCCGTGCGCCACCCCGACGGCTACCTCGAGATCGTCGACCGTGCCAAGGACGTCATCATCAGCGGCGGCGAGAACATCTCGACCCAGCAGGTCGAAAAGGCGTTGCTCGAACACGACGCCGTCCTCGAGTGCGCCGTCGTCGCCGTCCCCGACGAGCGCTGGGGCGAGGTCGGCAAGGCGTTCGTCACCCTCAAGCCCGGCCGCACCGCCGAGCCCGACGAGCTCACCGCGTTCCTACGCGCCCGCATCGCCGCCTTCAAAGTCCCCAAGCACTACGACTTCATCGACCTACCGAAGACCTCAACCGGCAAAATCCAAAAGTTCGTCCTCCGCGAACGCGAATGGGCCGGCCGCGAGAAGCGCGTCCATTGACGCCCGACGTCATGCTCGCAACGATCACGCCGGCCGACATCGGTGCCGCCGTCATCGGATGTTTTTTCGCCGCGTCCGGCGTGGGGATCATCTGCTTCCGTGAGGCCACAGCTGATATGCAGATCGAGACGGCGCGTTCGCTGGGGTTGCGGCTGCTCGTGCCGGGCCGCACCGAGGCCGAGCAGCGCGCGTTCGTGGTCAGCACCTTCGTCGTCCTCGGCGCCTGCTTCGTCGTGCTCGGGTGCGGGACCGTCGTGCTAGCGCTGACCGTGCTGAACTGATCTCCGCTCGAGCTAGTGGGGTGGGATGATCCAGCTGGTGTGCGGGATGTGGAGTTCGTCCGGCCACATGCGCGCGTACCATTGGTCGTGGGTGATCTTCGTGCCGGCGAGTACCGGGTAGAAGAACGCGAACAGAGCGACCACGGCGACGGCATACGCGCCTAGGTACCACTTGGCGACGTTCGGCCGCCAATGGCGGTAGAGACGCTGGATGAGGATCACGTCGCACAGCACGATGATGATCAGGTTGGGGAAGAAGTGGTACTCGAAGAGCAAACGCGGTGCGCGCGTCCAGGGCAACCACTGGATGAAATACGCGGCGACGAGCAGCGCATAACCCTTGTTGCGCTCCTGCCAGGCCAGAAAGCCGACCACCGGAACCGAGATCAAGCCGAGCAGGAAGACCAGCGGGTTCGGGAGCGCGAGAATCTCGGCGACGCAGCACGCGCTGCCGGGTGCGCCGGCCGACGCCTGCGCGCCGAACGTCGAGTAGTAATATGAGATCGGGACCTGCATGATCGGCCACTGCCACCACTTCGATTCGTACGGATGGGTGGCGGTGGAGACGCTGCCGGTGTGGTACCAGAACATCTGCTGCTGAAGGTAGAGCATGTCGGCCAGGTTATGGCCAAGTGCGAAGAACGGGATGTAGCAGACCCAATAGGCGGTCGCGGCCGCGAATAGGATGGCTGCGCCGTCCGCATCGACGGAGAAGCCGTACGGATTGCCCCACAGGGCGCGCCCGGGGGGGAAGCGTCCATTGTATTTTGCCCAGGCGATCGCACCGACAGCGCCGAGGAGCACAATGAGTGCGAAGATGCCGAAATGTTGCATCGCGGAGACCTTGCCGAAGGCGAGTAGCGCGAGGGTGGCTGCAACGACGGCGAGGAAAGCGCGCGTCGAAACGAAGCGGTGCGCCCAGACGAAGATCCCGACGACGGCGATAACGATGAAGTCGAAGGCGCCGTTCCATTTGCTGGAGATCAGCAGTGCTGCCGACACCATCAGGATCACCAACCAGAGCGTACGATCCCTGGCGCGCGCTGCCGGCTTTCCGTCGACGTTCATGATCCCGGTGGGGCTGAAGTCGGCGGTGCCGTCCGGCGTCGCGTAGCGCATTGCCCCGGCGCGATCGCTCGTGACTTTCAAGTCCTTGGGATCGATGACGCCGTTCGGCGGAAGGAGCAACGGTGCTTTGGCACCGTCAACCACGCGCGTGCCGTCGGCGTAGGAGACGACCGTGCCCGTCTTTGGCAGGAAGCGCGGTACGACGAGGCGAGCGATCACATAGAACCCGAGCATCGCATACAAGAACGCGATCGTGTACGGATCGATGGTGACGACGTGTATCAGGATTCCGGGGAACATCACGTGCAATCCGAGGATCCATCCATAGTAAGCGTCAGCGACGCGTGTACCTGGGATGAGGTTGCGCAGCGAGACGTCCGAGGGGACGCTGGCCATTCCGGAGGCGATGTCCGCGAGGTGATGCGCCGGGCCGATGTTGACCCACCATGAGAAGAGCGCCGAGAGCGGGATGCCGATGACGAGCGTGATCCAGAACGCCGGGCCGAAGCGGCCGCGCACGACGGGCTGCACGCGGATCTCGGCGGTCAGCCAGAGCCGGTAGAGGGCGTAGAGCACGATCGTGATCAGCGTCGCGATCGTGATCTCGCCGGTCGAGAGGCGCGATTCGACGAAGTGGAAACCGTCGAAGGTGAGCATCAGGGCGGCCAGCGCCGCGAACATTGTCGAGGACGTCAGGCGCTTGGCGAAGGCGTAGACGACGCCGACTTCGAGCGCGCCGATCACGATGTTGAGGAAGCGCCACCCGTACGCCGTGTTGCCCGCGCCGTGGAGGCCGCCGAAGAGCAGCATCGAGAGGGCGATGACGAGCTTGGTGAAAGGCGGATGGGTCCACTCGAATTGCGTCGCCCGGCGCAGATACTCTTCGCCCGCGCGAGCGAAGTAGATTTCATCGAAGATCCGCTCGTGCGGCCACGCGTAGCCGACGATCGCGACCAGGAACGCCACGACGACGAAGCCGCTGAGCAGCAGCCAGTCGACCCGCGTGAGCGCGACGATGCCCTCGCGAGGCGAGAACCAGCCCCGCGCCTTCGCGATCGCCGCGAGGACCGCATCGCGCGCGACGAGCTCGATGCGCGAGGGTGACCCATCGGTCGCGACGGCCTCGCTGCCGAAATAGCGGAAGCACAGCCAGAAGAAGAGCACGACGTTGGCCAGCGTGAGCGCGTGCGACCAGAACGGCCACAGGTTCGACGCGTCGACGTTGGCCGTCTTCGCCTCCATCACCGCTTGGTACGCGAGCGAGTAGGCCAGGTTCAGGCCCATCGTCACGGTGAGGACCGAGGCCGACCAGATGCCGACCCGGCCCCGAGCGATCAGCGGGAACGATAACAGGAAGGCGCCGTAGACGTAGCGCTCGTGCATGCGCGTCGCGAGCACGAAGAAGGCGAACGCCAGCAGCATCGCGCCTTCGAGGAACGAGAACTCGTCGCGGCGCTGCACGTACCGCCCGACGATCAGCGCGCTCGCCGCGGCGACCAGCGCGATTCCCCACGCCCAGATCGGCCCGAGCTGCATGCCGAAGAACGTGAGCGGTTGGGTGTCGGGTTGCCAGAACGGACGGACCAACGCGTAAATGGTGAACGCGTTGACCGAGGTGTACGCGTAAACGGCGCTGCCGAAGGCGTAGCGTTTGATCAGCCACGGGATGACGTCGGGCGCGGGGTGGAAGAGCAACGCGACGACCAGCCCGAGCCCGATGCCCGCGCCGATGCCCCAGAGCGTGCCGCGCAGTCGGCGCGCGCGCGTCGCGCCGTCGGTCGTCGCGAACGGGTAGGCGAGCAAGATCAGCCCGACCGTCGCCGCCTGCGGCTTGATGAGGATCGAAAACGCGAACGCGAGCCACGCCCACACCAGCAGTGAGGTGCTGCGCGCGGGTGTGTCGTCGGCGCGCAGCACGAGCCAGATCGCCAGCAGCACCAAGCCCCACGAGACCGAGTCGATCTGTCCCCACGCGGCGGAGACGTAGATCGCCGCCGGATTGAGTGCGAGCGCTGCCGCTGCCCAGAGCGAGACGGTCGGCGAGGCCCAGCGGCGCACGATCTGATAGACGAGGACGGTGTTGACCATGTCCATCGCGATCGCCGGCAGCTTGACGAGTGCGCGCAGCCACGCGTAGCTCGGGTCGCTGCCGATGACGAACAGCAGCGCGCCGTAGATGCGGCCCAGCACCCATTCGATGACGAAATAGCCCGGCGGATAGTCGGCGAAGCCGGAGTTCGCGTAGAACCCCCACGGCGCGTGTTCGCGCAGGGTAATCGCCCACGACTCGAACGCGGCGATGTCGTTGTGGAACCCTTCGCTGCTCAGTAAGAGCAGCCGGATGAGGAGTCCGACCGCGAGGATCGCGAGCAGGGGGGCGTTGACGGCGGACCGGTCGAGGACCGCCTTCGCGCCGAGTCGGGCGCTAGACTGCATGTTCGCTCCGTGGGCGACCCGCCACACCGGCGCGGCCGCCTTTTCATTAGCCGCGCAGCGCGGTAAGCGCCTCCCGTGCCGCGCGTTCGCCTGAGAGCAGGGCGCCGGCGACGGTCCCCGCTTCGCTCGCCCCGGCCGTTGCCTCGCCGGCGAAAAAGAGCGGCGGGGCCGGCGCTGCCAGCGCCGCGCGCGCGTGCTCGCCGCCGACCGCGACGTAGGAGTAGGCGCCGCGGGAGTAGGGATCGCGCTGCCAATCGTGGGCGTCGACGGCCTCGAGCTCGTCCCACGGGTCGACCTCGGCGCCGACGACCGCGCGCACCCCGGCCAGGGCGCGGGCGAGTCGCTCCTCGGGGGTGCAGTCGGCTAACGCGTCGGCGTTCGGACCGCCGGCCCACGCGACCAGGACCGGGACCCGCAGCGGCAGCTGGGTCCAGAGCGCGGGGAACGGCCCCTCGGCGAGGCGGAAGAAGCCGGCGTCGACGAACCGGCCGTCGGCGACCGTCTCCCAGAACCGCCGGCGGAAGCGCAGCACGAGCTTGTGCACCGGCCCCATGACCAAGTGCCCGAGCGCCTCGCGAGTGCGCGGGGGCAGTGGCGGGTCGAACGCGGGGCTCCCGGCTTGCAGCACGCCGATCGGCAGGGTGACGATCACGGCCCGTGCACGGACCTGGCCGCCCGGGCCGGCATCGAGGAGCGCTCCGTTCGGCTCGGAGCGGATCGTCTCGACGGGCGCCCCGAGGACCAGTTGGACGTGCTCGGGCGGCAACGCGCCGCGGAGCGCCCGCAGCAGCGGCTGGTACCCGCCCAGGGGGCGGAACGAGCGCGCGGTCTGCCCGTGCACGTCGTCGCGCCACTCGGCCACGATCGCACGCGTGCTGGCCACGGCGGGATCGGCCGCGTCGAAGCCCGCCACCATCGTGAGCAGCGCGCGCTGCGCATTGGCGTCGAGCGTGCGCGCGTACTCGGCGATCGAGACGTCGTGCGCGAGTGCGCGCGCGCCCTGCAGCGCGCGGTCGGCATGCTCGAACACGTCGTCCGCCTCGCGCACGCTACCGCGCTCGGCGATGAACGATTGGTCGACGGTGTCGATCGCGACACTGCCGGCGGCACGCAGCAATGCGAAGCTGATCTCTGCGGTGCCGTGGATGAATTCAGCCCCGAGCTCGAGCGGTATCGCCGGCCCGGCGTCCTCGCGGGTGAGGATGCGCCCGCCGATCCGTTCGCGCGCTTCGAGGATGACCACCGATCGGCCGTGCTCGGCGAGGACCCGCGCCGCCGCCAGTCCCGCCGCGCCTGCGCCGACGATCGCGACCTCGCAGTGGCGCACGATCTCGCTCAGGCGGTTGCTCCTTGCAGTGCGGTGCAGAACTTGCAGCGGCGCGCGTCGAGCGGAATCGCACTCAAACACTCCGGGCAATTCTTCTCGGCCGGTGTCGGAACCGGTTTGCGAAAACGCTCCGAGAGCACGCGAATCGGCAACACGACCACATAGTAGATCACGATCGCGTCGACCACGAAGTCGATCAACGTGTTGACGAAATCGCCGATCGGAAAGTGAGTGCTGCGAATCGTGAAGCCGAGCGTGCTGAAATTCGGTTTCCCGACCATCGCCGCGATGAACGGCGTGAGAAAATCCTTCACGAGTGCATTCACGACCGCGGTGAACGCGCCACCGATGACCACCGCGACGGCGAGGTCGATGACGTTGCCGCGCGTGAGAAACGCGCCGAATCCTTTGAGCAGGGGAGCCTCCCTTCGTGAGTGCTTCGCTGAGCTGTCGCTCGCTTGGGGTTCAGATGACCGGCTTGACACTCCCTTGACGTTGGCCGGTGTGTTTGCCTTCACTTTCGCCAGGTGCAGACCGATATCAAGGACAGAGCAGGCTCGTATCACAGCGAGGATGTTTTCGCGCACATGGATGTCCCCGAAAATCTCGACACATTTCTCCTCGACCTGCTGAAGGAAGAGGGCGGAGCGGTTCAACTGGACGCCGAGGATCGAGCGTTCATCGACCGTATCCTCAAATCGATCACCCATGGCAGCAAGGGTATTTTCGTCGTGCTGCATCCGGATGATCGTATGCAGTACATGCTGCTGAACACGAACCGCGCCGGTGCGATCGCGCTGCTGGCGCGCGTCATGCAGCGCACGGCCGAGGCGCTCGAAGCCGACCTCGACTGATCCGCTCCCTTCGCTTGGCGACGAGAGCGATCCACCGGGATCGCCCCGGCAAGCGCGAACTCTGCTCGGGTGGACCCTCTCGACGGCTATCTGCTCGACGGCCGGCCCGGGAAAGCCGAGGCCATCGAGGCGGCGCTTGCAGCGCCGTCCGACGAGCCGCGTGCGCAGCCGTTCTACCGTGCGCTGCGCGCGGTCGGCGCCAACGTCGCCGACGATGCCTTACTCGCATTGCGGCTCGTCCTTGGCGGCGGGACCGCTGACGACGACGGTATCCGCGCCGCGCGGGCAGCACGCGCCGACGTGCTCGCCGGCAACGACCCGAACCGTACGAAGTGGACGTCCGTGATGGGTGCGATCGGCCAATGAGGTGGAACGTCCGTCCCCTTCCGCTGCGTTACATGCGAGCAATGCGCCTCGTGCCCGTCGTCATCGCCCTGGGCTTCCTCGCCATTCCCCTTCCGGGGCTGGCTCAGAGTGCGCCGCCCGCCGTCGACGGCGGTACGATCGCGGGCCGCGTGACGAACATCGACTACCAGCGTGGTCTGTTGCGCATCGAGACGCCGCGCCGCGAGAACTTCGAGATCTCGGTGATGCCGACGACCAGCTTCCAGACGAACGACCCGGGCTACCACGCGTTCACCGACGTCTCGCGCGGATCGAAGGTCTCGGTCCTGGCCTCGCGCATCGGCGGCAAGCTCGTCGCCCAGATCATCAAGCTGTTCAAGCACTGACGCCAGGTTCGGGCGTGCGGCGTCGAAGGACGCGCGGATGCCCTCCGACCTCGACGCGCTCGCGCGTGGGACGCTCGCCGTCGGCTTTGACGGTGCACGGATCGACGACGCACCGCTGGCTGCCCTGCGCGCGCTCGGCCCCGGCGCGATCCTGCTGTTCGGCCGCAATGCCGGAGCCCCCGACGACCTACGGGCGCTGACGGCCGCGCTGCGCGCGACCGGTGCCCCGCCACCGCTGATCGCCGTCGATCAGGAAGGCGGCCGGGTCGCGCGGCTGCGCGAGGGGGTGGCGGCGCTGCCCTCGGCGATGGCGGTCGGCGCGGGCGGCGATCCGGCGGCGGCCGGCGCGCTGGGCGCACTGCTGGGGCGCGATCTCGCCGCGTTCGGGATCAGCGTCGACCTGGCGCCGGTGGCAGACCTCGCGCTGGCCTCGGCGAGCACGACCATCGGCACGCGTGCCTACGGCGACGACCCGGGGGCGGTCGGCGCGCTGGCGAGCGCCTTCGCCGCCGGACTCGAGCGCGGCGGGGTCGCCGCGACCCTCAAGCACGCGCCGGGACACGGTGCGACGGCTCTCGACTCGCATGCCGAGCTGCCGCGGATCGCGACCGACTTGGCGACGCTGCGGGCGCGCGACCTGGTCCCGTTTGCCGCCGCGATCGGCGCCGGTGCGGCCTCGCTCGTCCTCTCGGCCCACGTCGTCGTGGCGGCGCTCGACCCGGAGCGGCCGGCGACGCTCGCGCCGGCGTTCTACCGGCTGCTGCGCGACGAGCTCGGCTTTGCGGGCGTCATCGCCACCGATTGTCTGGAGATGGACGCGATCGCGCGCGGCGTCGGTACCGTCGCGGGAGCGGTCGCGGCGCTGGCGGCCGGCGCCGATCTGCTGCTGATCAGTCATCACCTCACGCTGGCGGAGGAAGCGGCCGGGGCGATCGTGCGCGCGGTCGAGCGCGGCGAGATCCCGCGCGCACGGCTGGAAGAAGCGTTCGGTCGCGTGCATGCGCTGCGCGTACGGTTCGCGACGCTGCGGCCGCTCGACGAGAGCGCCGTCGATCGTGAAGCGCCGCTCGCGGCCGCACGCCGCGCGGTGACCGCGCTGCGTGGCGAGCCGCGACTGCACGCCGAGCGTGCGGTAACGGTGATCTCGTTCGAAGGGACGCTCGGCGATGCGGCGGCGGCGTCGGGAGCGCAGGTGCGCGCCGAGGCGCCCTCGCTGAGCGCCGCGCTGCGGCGCCGGCGCTGGAAGAGCGAGGTCATGCGTGTCCCGCTGGTGCCCGACGTCGATGACCTCGAGCTGCTGCTCGAGCACATTCCGCGTCTGGGCGAGCGTGAATTCGTCCTGGTGACACGGCGGGCCGACCTGCACCCGGCGCAGCGCGAGGCGGTCGCGCGCATTCTCGCGCTCGCGCCCGACGCGCTGATCGTCTCGGCGCGCGAGCCGTACGACGCGCTGCTGTGGCCGGCGGCGCGGCGGGTCGTGTGCTGTTACGGCGATGATGCGCTGGCGTTCGAGGGCGTCGCCGACGTGTTGGCCGGGCGGGTGCCGGCGCACGGCACGCTGCCGGTCCGGATCGCGCAGGACGCCGCTGTTCGCTGAGGTCGACGCCGCAGTGCGCGCGGCGTTGGGGACGCGCTTCAGCGCCGCGGTCGTGCGCATCGAGCACGGTGGGCGGCTGCGTTTCGAACGGGCCTACGGGCGCTTGCGCGACGATCCGGCGTCGGCGCCGACGCAGGTCGACACGCGCTTCGACCTCGCCTCGATCACCAAAGTCTTCGTCGCCACCATTGCGCTCGAGGCGGTCGCGCTCGGCGTCCTCGCGCTGGATCGGCCGCTGCTCGATGTCGTTCCGGAGTGGAGGGAGACCGCGCACGCGCCGATCGTGCTGCGGCAGGTGCTCGCGCACGACGCCGGGTTTCGCAGCGGGGCCGATTGGCGCACGCTGCTCGACGTGAACGTCGAGACGTTCGCGCTCACCGAGCCGTTGGCCGCACCGGTCGGCGAACGCGTGATCTACAGCGATCTCGGCTTCATCGCGCTCGGTGTCGTGCTCGCGCGTGCGTACGCGACGAGTCTGCGCACGCTCGTCGACGGCCGGTTGCGGGCGCTGGGCGCGCGCGCGACCGCCTACACGCCGGCCGGCCCGGAGCGCGCGAAGATCCCCGCGACCGAGACCGATGCATGGCGCGGCAGCGTGCAAGGCACCGTGCACGACGAGAAGGCGCATCTGCTGGGCGGCGTGGCCGGCCATGCGGGGCTGTTCGGCGACGCGCGCGACGCCGCGCTGCTCGGCGAATGGTACCTCGCGGCGCTGCACCACCGAGCGACGCCGCTCGACCGCGGTCTTGCGCGCGAGGCGGTGCGGCAGCAGGCCTGGGATCCGGTGCTGCGTCGGGGCTTGGGCTGGGCGCTCAAGACGACCGACGAAAACTCGTGCGGGGCACGGATGAGCGCGGATACCTTCGGTCACACCGGCTTCACCGGGACCTGCGTGTGGTCCGATCCGCAGCGCGATCTGACCGTCGTGCTGCTCACCAACGCCGTGCACTTCGGACGTGGCGATCTGCGCGCGGTGCGCGCCGCCCTCTGCGACGCCGCCGTCGCGGCGGTGGATGCGGCATGAGGATCGCCGGCGTCCTCTCGGGGACCTCGCTCGACGGAATCGACGTCGCGGTGTGCGGCGTCGAATCCGCCGGCGCGGGCGTCCGGGTGGCGTGCGAGCGGTTCGCGACCGTACCGTTCGACCCGGCGCTGCGCGCGCGGATCGTGGCGGCGTATCCGCCGGCGCGCATCGATGCACGCGAGGTGTCGGCGCTGCATGCGGCAGTCGGCGAAGCGTTCGGCGACGCGGTCGCAACCATCGCCGCGGGCGCTGCACTCGATGCGGTGGCCTCGCACGGGATCACGCTCGCGCATGCCGGCGCCGCGCACCATACGCTGCAGATCGGCGATCCGTTTCGCATTCGCGAGCGCGTGCAGGCGACGGTGATCTCCGATTTCCGCTCGGCCGACACTGCCGCGGGCGGCAGCGGTGCGCCGCTCGTCCCTCCCGTCGACCTGCTGCTGTTCGGCGCGTACGCGCCGTGCGTTGCGCTCAACCTGGGTGGGATCGCGAATCTGACCGTGCTGCCGGACGGGCTCGCGTTCGATTGCGGGCCGGCGAATCTGCCGCTCGACACGTACGTCGCGCTGCGCACCGACGGCGCGCTGCGGCGTGACGACGGCGGTGCGCTCGCGTGCGCCGGCACGGCCGATGCCGCCCTGCTCGCGGAGCTGCTGGCGGATCCGTACTTCGCCGCAGCGCCGCCGAAGTC
>JBEKAU010000004.1:0-14631 GCA_050015755.1 Vulcanimicrobiaceae bacterium
GCGATCCCTTACGACGCCAGCGGCAAGCGCTGCTCGCGGCGATCCTTGTCCCACGCACCGCTGACGTGTGCGCCGAACAAGAAGACGACGCCGATCACGTCGAGCCACAGCAAGAGGACGAAGAGGGCCGAGAGCGCGCCGTAGATGCGGAACGCGTAGGCTGCGTACGTGGTGTAGACGGCGTAGGCGATCTGCGCGATCGAATAGCCCATCGCGGCGACCAGCGCCCCGGCCCCGACGCCGTGCCAACTCGGCCGGTGATTCGGCAGGTAGGCGTATAGCAGCGCGCAGACGACGAAGACCAGGCAGAATGAGCCGGCGTACGAGGCGATCTGCGGCGCCCAGCGCAGGGATTCCAAGCCGGCGAATTGCACGCCGAGGGTGATGACGACCGGCAGGATCGTCGCCAGCGCCAGCACGACGCCGGCGAGCGGCACCAGCGTGAGCGCGATCGCCACGTCGCGCACGAAACTGCGGTCGTGCTGAATCCCCAGCGATCGGTTGAGCGCGAACGTGAGCGCTTGGAAGAGATTCTTGCCGCCCCATGCCAGGCCGGCAAAGCCGATGATCCCCGAGAGGCCGCGATAGCGCACGATCGTCTGCAGGTTGGTCGCCAGCAGATCGTGGAGCGCCGGGACGTAGAGCGCGATCGCGTTATTGGCGCGCGCAATCCCGGCGTCGGTGCCGAAGATGAATGCCAGCAGCGAGGCGGCGACCAGCGTCAGCGGCACCAGCGCGAACAGCGCCGTGTACGCGATCGCTTGCGCGGTGAACGCCGAACCTTCGGCGGAGAAGCGCGCGGCGGCGGCGCGAAAGATCCGGACCCATCGTGACATCGCCGCTGCACCTCCTCGTGCTTGCCGTCGTGATCGTCGACGGCGCGCTGGTTCCTTCCATACCCCCGGCGAGCGTGCTCATGGGCCGGGTCGTGGGACCGCCGCGCCTGGTCGCCGCGTTTGCCGACCAGGTCGTCGTCGGCGCCGACGGAACAGTCATCGCGCGCCGCGGCGCACTGACCTGCACGGCCCCGGCGCTCACCCCCGGCGACCCGCCGCTCGTCGCGCTCGCGCCGTTGGCGCGTTGCCTGGGCGCCGCGGTCAGCTGGGACGCGCGGGCGCATACGCTCGCGCTGGCATTCGCGCCCGAAGCGCCGCTGCCGACGCCCACCCCGCCAGCCGTTTCGCCCGCGACGCCGGCCGCGGCGACACCGTCGCCTGGGCCGGCGACGGCGCCGCCGACCGCTTCACCGCGTCCGGTGCTGACGGGCATCCCGATGCCGCGCCGGACGGCGATCCCGGCGCTCCCGTCCTGGCCGGTGCCCGCTGCTACAGGTTCGCGTTCGTAATCGCGAGCAACCAGCTCTGCGTGCCCGGCGAATCCCACCAGTTCGCGATGCGCGCTTCCAGCTCGGGAAAGGCGCGCAACAGCGAGGCGTGCCGCTCGACCGCCTTGGCATCGGGGACAGGCGATTCCATCTCAGCCTGCAGCGCGTCGACCGCCCCTTGCGCATCGTCGTCACCGAGCGCGGACCGCAGCTCGTCGTACGGCGGGTGAGGAACGGCAGGCAGACCGGAATCGTTCATACGCTGATTCTTCCCGGTCGACGAGCGAGATACTTCGCGGCGGTGCTTCCATGGGTGCGGTCAATCGGTTCGTCCTCGGTGCCGCGTTGGGGCTGGCGGCGCTCCTCGTTCCGCTCGCGGCGTCCGCCGAGGATCGAACGACGATCGCGCTCCGGCACTTCTTGCAACGGCAACTCGCGGTGCCGCTGCTCGGATCTGACGACGCACGGTTCGTGTGGGTTTCGGTAGGAGCAGGCGCGTCGCGCGAGATTGTCGTCTACGTCGCGAGCGAGGGCGAATGCGGGAGTAGCGGATGCCCGCTTTTCATCCTCGCGCCGCACGGGTCGTCGTTTCGGCTGCTCGGCGAGATGCAACCACTGTATCTGCCCGTGCGCGTGCTGACGACCTCGACTCATGGGCGGCCGGACCTTGGGATTGCCGTCCGTGACGGCGGGGCGCTGCCGGAATACGAGGTTCGGCTGCGTTTCGACGGTCTACACTATCCGGACTTGTGGGATCCGAATGCGCCGCACGTCGCGATGGGTACGGGTCGCATCGTCTTGCGTGACACTTGGGAATCCAGCAACATCGATACGCCGGTGTGGCCGACGTGTATGAGTCCCATACGTACGCACACGCTCGTCGACACGGACACGAACAGTGCCCGCTCGCCGGACGGTCGCTGGGAAATCGACGTGCACGGGCCAACCAGCGTCGACGACCTGAACGTTGAGGCGTCGGCGGCAACCCTGATCAGGTGTACGAAGGTCCGAGCGGTATGGCCTCTGTTCATGGTGCGCGCCATGGATGACGTCTGGTGGTCGTCGACAAGTGACGAGATCCTCGTCATCGACACGTGGTCTCGTCTTCCGCGGCTGCGCCTCTTTCGGCTGGGCAGCCTTTCAACCGGCGACGTGGACGTACCGCAGACGCATTTGGACGCGGTCGTTCGCCGCGCGCTCCGGGCGAAGATCGGCGACCGCCGCCTGGACGATGAAGAGCTGGAGGTCGTCTCCTGGGAAGGTCGGACGATCCTGCTCGCCGTGCACGGTAAGACGACAAGTGCGCGGCCACTGACGTTCTGCTACGGCGTGCCGATCGATACGCGGACGCTGCGGGTCAGCCGATTGCTCTCGCGGCGCCAAGTACGCGCGCGGTCGCCAAACGTCTGCAGTGTGTGATACGGCGAGAACCCGCAGCTGCGCTCAGTTCATCTTTTCGCCTGCGCCAGCAGTGCCGCCGCGGCGGCGTGCTGTGTCGTGTAGGCTGCTTCTTGGCTGGCGGTCGGTGCAGCATCCGCACTGTCGACGGCCATGAGGAGCTGGATGAAGCCGCCGTTGGCGCGGCCGAGGTTGCGCGCGAGCACAGCGTCGCGCTTGCCGACGGCCTGCGACGCAGCGAAGGTCGCGTCGGCGTTGGTGACGATTGCCAAACTCAACGCATACTGACGTTGCAGCGCGGCGGTCGTGACGGCGGCGCGCGGGTCTTCACGAATCACGAGCGAACGTGACGAACGCACGCCGTCGGCGTCGAGGGCAACGGTGTACGTGCCGGGCGGAACGCGGGGCCCGAGCGGCTCGAGCGGCGTGTCGTGCGGGATCGCGGCGATGGTCGGGCCGTAGTCGCCGCTCTGCGGGCGCGCGGTGTGCAGATCCCAGACGAAGCGGTGTGCGCCGGCGGCCGCCAAGGGGCGGGTCGGCGGCGCGAGCCACCATGCCGGCACGTCGAGCGTCTGCGGGTCGACCGGATACGTCAACGGATCATCACTCGTCAGGCGGCGCACGACCGTGCCGTGCGCGTCGACGATCGTCAGCGAGACGTGCGCGGCGTCGTGCGGTAGCACGTAGTCCAGATACGCGCCGCTCGGGGCGTTGGGGAAGAAGGGCTCGTCCGGCGGGAGCGGCGTGTCGGTGTAGGTGTCGCGCATGACCCGCCACGTCGGCGTCGGCGGCAGCAGCGTCGGCGTCGCGCTGCCGAGGGCCGCGATGTGGTGCAACGGCGCGATGTCGTCGAGGATCCAGAAGCCGCGACCGTGCGTGGCGATGTCGACGTCGTCGCCGTGCACGATCAGGTCGCGCACCGAGGTCGCGGGCAGGTTCAACCGCAGCGAGCGCCACGAGGCGCCGTCGTCGAAGGACACCCACACGCCGTGCTCGGTGCCGGCGTAGAGCAGGCCGGGGCGCTTGGGGTCGGCGCGCACGACGTTGGTCGGCGTAGCGTCGATGCCGCGATCGATCTCCGTCCAGGTCTTGCCGCCGTCGTGGGTGCGGAAGAGCTGTGGGCGCTGCTCATCGAGACGGAAGCGGTTGACGGCGACGTAGGCGCTCGCGGCATCGAACGGTGAGGCGTCGATGATCGAGATCTTCGCCCACGGACCGACGCCGGGCGGCGTGACGCGGCTCCAGTGCGCGCCGCCGTCGGCGGTGCGCCACACCAGGCCGTCGTCGGTGCCGGCCCAGATGACCTTCGCGTCGCGCGGTGAGAGGCCGAGCGCGTAGATGACGCCGCGATGCGGGCGCTTCGCGGCGGCGGTTTGCGCGAAGATGCCCAGGTTCGGCGTATCCGGCGGAAAGTCGCGGGTGAGATCGGGGCTGACGACGTGCCACTGCTGACCGCCGTCGCGGGTCACGAAGACGACGTTCGCGCCCAGGTAGAGCGCGTGCGGATCGGCCGGCGAGAACGCCAGCGGTGCGGTCCGCCGGAAGCGGTACGTCGGGTTGCCGCGCCAGCCGATCACCGGACCGACGTCCTGCGTCTGCCCGGTGCGCTCGTCGTAGCGCGTTGCCTTGCCGCCGTAGATCAGCCATGGGTGCAGCGGATCGGGCGCGACGTAGCCGTACTCTTCGACGCCGACCGGATGCCACTCGCGGAAGGTGATCGCGCCGTCGTTGCCGCGCGAGAGCACCTCGGCGCTGCCGCTTTCCTGTTGGCCGCCGTAGAGCCGGTACGGAAAACGGTCGTCGGCGGCGACATGGTAGAACTGTGCCGTCGGCTGGTTGTACCAGGACGACCAGCTGGCGCCGCCGTCGACGGTCAGCACCGCGCCTTGATCGCTGCCGAGCAGGATGGTACGCGGGTCCTCGGGCGAGATCCAGATGTTCTGATAGTCATCGCCGCCCGGCGCGCCGCGCAGTGCGGCGAACGTCTTGCCGGCATCGGTCGACTTGTAGGTCGTCGTGTTCGTTTCGTAGACGGTGTTCGGATCGCGCGGATCGACGGCGATCTCGGCGAGGTCGTCGCCGCGCTCGGCGACCCGTTCGGTGTCGTTGGTCGGGGTCCAAGTCGCACCGGCATCGTCGGAGCGATACATACCGCCGTGCTTGTCGGCTTCGACCGCGGCGTAGACGCGTTGGGGATTGCTCGGTGCGACCGCGACCTCGATGCGGCCGACGCCATCGGCGCTGGCCGGGAGGCCGCCACCGAGCTGCTTCCACGTCGCGCCGCCGTCGGTCGACTTGTAGAGGCCGGTGCCGGCGTCGGCGCGCTCGAACGAATCGCCGGCGCCCGTCTCCCATGGCGATTGCCGCGCCGCCCACAGTGAGGCGTAGATCGTGTTGGCGTCATGAGGATCGAGCGCGAGATCGAACGCGCCGGCGTCGTCGTTGGGCCCGAGGACGCGCGCAAAAGTCGCACCGCCGTCGGTCGAGCGATACACGCCGCGTTCGGGGTTGGGTCCGTACGGATGGCCGAGGACCGCGACGAAGAGGCGGTTCGCGTCGTGCGGGTCGACGACGATGCACGCGATCTGCTGTCCGTCGCGCAGGCCCAGATGCGTCCAGTGGGCGCCGCCGTCGGTCGATTTGTAGATGCCGTCGCCGACCGCGAGGTCCGGCCGTTGGCGGCCTTCACCGCTGCCGACATAGACGGTGTCCGGCGCCGAGGGTGCTACTGCGATCGCGCCGACCGACGCGCTCGACTGATCGTCGAAGATCGGCGTCCAGGTGCGCGCACCGTCGATGGTCTTGAAAACGCCGCCGTCGACCGCCGCGATGTAGTACTCGTACGGCCGGCCGGGCACGCCGGTCACCGCAACGGTACGGCCACCGCGAAACGGCCCGATCGGCCGCCAGTGCAATACGTCGCGCAGTGCTGCGACCGGATCGGTCGGTGTTTGCGCGATGGTTGCGAGCGTTGGCAGGGCGTCGAGCGCGAGCAGCAACGCAGCGGCGAGAGCAAGACGGCGGAGCATGCCTCGCCGTTGTGCGCCTCGGCCGCAGCCGCCTTTTTCGCGGGAGGAGACGCAGCGTTCTCGCGAGGACGTAAGCCAGTCAACCGCTCGCTTCATAGGGAGTTGTCAGAAATCATGACGTCAGCTTGACCCAGCCCTCGACGATCGACGTCGTCGACGTCGTGCCCGACACCGGCCACATCGTCATCGCGGTCGTGTTTATCGTCGTCGTTATCGCGCTCGTGGTCGTGCTCGTGCTGCGGCGCCGCGGCGTGCCGCACTGACCCACCGGCGCACTCTTGGCCCCGTCCGAGCGCGGCTGATTGGCACCGCCGCGCGGTGCGCGGCTCACCATCGACGAAGCGCGCGGCATGGCGAGTGAGCTGACGATTCGCGCGGCGCAGCCGCAGGACGAGACGGCGTGGCGAGCGCTGTGGGCCGGATATTGCGCCTTCTACGAAGCCACGATCCCGGAGGACGTCACCCGAACGACTTGGGCGCGCATTCTCGACCCCGCGCAGCCGATCCACGCCCTCGTTGCGCTCGACGAGGACGGGACGGTGATCGGCCTCGCAAACTACGTCGTGCACCCGTACACCTGGGGCGTCGCACCCGCCTGTTACCTGGAAGACCTGTTCGTCGACGAGGACGCGCGCGGACGCGGTGCGGGGGAGGCACTCATCCGCCACCTCGCGCGGTTGGGTGAGGAGTGCGGGTGGTCGCGCGTGTATTGGATGACGCGTGAAGGGAACGCGCGGGCGCGGCGCGTCTACGACCGGATCGCGGCGCGCGACGATTTCGTCCGCTACGTCGTCCGCATCGCGGACGACGCGTCGTCATGAGGCCGGGAGGAAACCGCCGGTCGGGAGGGCGGCGACGAACGCGGCGTGATCGCGTTCGGTCTGATCGGCGTACACCCGCGCGAAGGCCGCGACGGCCTGGTCGAACGCGTCGCCGCGGCCCAGGTAGTCGGCGACCGGCCGGGCATCGGCCGTGCGCGCATGGGCGCGCGCGAGCGTCCACGCGCAGTGCGCCGCATAGTCGCTCAAGTCCGACGCACCGAGCGCGGTGACGTCGGGCGCCGTCTTGTTGTTGCGGTACTGCCGCACGTAGACGCAGCGGTCGTCGATCTCGGCCCAGCCCAGCAAGATGTCGGCCGCGGCTTGCATCATGCGCTGCCCGGTCACGACGCGCTCGCCGTGGGTGGCGTACGGTTCGGCGCCCACGTACGGCTCGAGCACCGAGGCGCGCGCCTCTTTGACTTGCAGCAGCAGCTCATCGTTGCGGTCGTCTGCCATGAGCAGGAGCGCGCACCACGTTCCGACGCTGCCGACGCCGACCACCTTGCGCGCGATGTCGACCAGGTTGTAACGATCGATGAGCAGCCGCGCTTCGGCGCGCAGCGTCGAGCGGTAGGCATCGAGGATGCGCCGGCCGTAGGCCAGCGGGTCGGTCTGATCCGGCAGGTGCTCGAGCAGCGGCGGGTCGTCGACGAAGCGCAGCGTCCCGTCGACGAGTTCCGTGACCTTCGGGAGCAGGGTCAGCGCGGTGCGTGAGCGGGTGTCGCGTTCGAGGCGTTCCGGCTGGCGCTTCGGGCGGGTGTCGAGGGCTGCCCGGACGGCGCCGCGGATCTCGATGGCGGAGTACCAGACGTCGCGCGGATTCATGTCCGCGTACTCGCGCGTGTGCACGCGGTAGGTCGAAAGTGCCGCGCGTACCACCTCCTCGCAGGCCGGCGCGCGCAGCCCGGCGGCCCTGCCGGCGAGCACGAGGCTGGCGGCGAGCCGCTTCACGTCCCACTCCCACGGGCCGCGCGCGGTCTCGTCGAAGTCGTTGACGTCGAACACCAGGCGCCGCTCCGGCGAAGCGTAGCCGCCGAAGTTCGCGACGTGGGCGTCGCCGCACACCTGGACGAGGCGGCCGGTTCGCGGGGTCGCGGCCAGGTCAGCCGTCATCACCGCGGCGGCGCCGCGGAAGAACGCGAACGGCGAGCGCGCCATGCGCTGGCCGCGCACGGCGCGCAGATCGGGGATCAGCGTTGCGAAGACGGCACGCAGAATTGCCAACGGGTCGCGGTCGGGAGCGGGCTCCCATGCCGCGTGCGCGGCTCGCGGAACGGCGACCCGGAGCGATTTGCCACCCAGGGGCTCCACCATCGAGGCCACCGTAGCGCCAGCGGCATCCCGCCGTCAATGGGCGAAGAGCGCGCCCATGCCGATCGACTGGCGCATCCGCGCGCTGCACTGGTACGGAACCCGCACCGGGCGCGCGTTCCGGCCCGACCTGACGGTCGAGGCTTTTCGGGCCGGCCACGCACAGATGAACCGCCAGCTCGGCCTGCGGGAGCGCGGTGCGCTCGACGAGCGGGAGCTCACCATCCCGACCGATGCCGGCCCGATCCGCGCCCGGCTCTATCGCGCCGCCGACACGGCCGCGCCTGCGCCGCTGCTGATCTACTTCCACGGCGGCGGGTTCGTGATCGGCGATGTGCCCTCGTACGCCCACCTCACGCGGTTCTTCGCCCTGCATACCGGCTGCGCGGTCCTCGCGGTCGGCTACCGGCTCGCGCCCGAGTTCCGCTTCCCGCGCGGACACGAGGACGCGTTCGCGGCCTACGCCTGGGCGCTGAGCCATGTGGACGAGCTCGGTATCGACGGGACCCGCGTCGCCGTCGCCGGCGATAGCGCCGGCGGCAACCTGGCCGCCGACATCGGCGCGTTCGCGGTCGAGCGCGGGCTGCCGACGCCGGCGTTCCAGCTGCTCATCTATCCGTTGACCGACGGGAGCGCCTCGTTGCCCTCACGCACCCGCTTCGACCGTGGCGCCCCGTTCACGCCGGCGGTCGCCGACTGGTTCCACCGCATGAGCGCGATCGACGACGCCGACCTGGCGACGCCGCTGTTCGCGCCGCTGCTGGCGCCCTCGGTCGCCGCCTCACCACCGACCTACGTGCTGGCCGCCGGCTACGACCCGCTGGTCGACGAAGGCCGCGCCTACGCCGACAAACTGCGGGCGCAAGGCGTCCCGGTCACCTACGACCTGCGTCCGACGCTGACGCACGGGTTCGTCAGCATCGCGGGCGTCGTCCCCGAGGCGCGTCGCGCGTTGCTGGCCGCCGCCCACGCGGTGCGCGAGGCGCTCGCGGCACGGGCGGAGGCGGCCTGATGGAGCTGGCCGACCGCGTCGTCGCGCTGACCGGCGCCGGCTCCGGGATCGGGCGCGCGCTGGCGTTGGCCCTCGCGCGGGCCGGTGCGCGAGTCGCACTCGCCGATCGCGACGAGGCCGGGCTGCGCGAGACCGCGCAGCGGGTCGCCGCCGCTGGTGGGAGTGCCAGCGAGCACGTGCTCGACGTCAGCGACGCCGCCGCGATGCGCGGGTATGCGGCGGCCGTGCTGCAGACGTACGGCACCGCCGACATCGTCGTCAACAACGCCGGCGTCGCGCTCTTCGGCACCGTCGCCGAACTCGCACCCGACGAGATCGCCTGGCTGATGAACATCAACTTCTGGGGTGTCGTGCACGGGACGCAGGCGTTCTTGCCGACGCTCATGCGTCGCCCCGAGGCGGCGATCGTCAACCTCTCGAGCGTGTTCGGGCTGTGGGGGCCGCCTGGCCAATCGGCATACGCCGCGAGCAAGTTCGCCGTCCGCGGCTTCAGCGAATCGCTGCGCGCGGAGCTGATCGGGACGCCGGTGCGGGTGTTCACGGTGCACCCGGGCGGCGTCAAGACGGCGATCGCAGCGCGCAGCCGCGTCGCCCGCGCGGCCGACCCGGCGCTGGCGGCGCGGCTGAGTGCGACCTTCGAGAAGCAGTTCCTCACCACGCCGGCCGAGACGGCCGCCGCGGTGATTCTCGACGGGCTCACGCGCGGGCGGGAGCGGATCCTGATCGGCGCCGACGCACGGCGGATCGATCTGCTCACGCGGTTCTTCCCGGTCAGTGGCCCGCGCTGGCTGGGCCGGGCAGCCCACCGCGCGCGGTAGCGCGGAAGAGGCACCGACCGACGCCGACGCGGAACACGGCCGGCGATGAAGACGCTCGTCCTTGCCCTGCTCACGGGGCTGGCCTTGACCGTGCCCGCGCTCGGGGCGCCCGCGGCACGCGGCATGCACACTTTTGCGGCGGTCGCCCTGTCGCCCGACGGTACCACGGTGGCCGACGTCGAGGCGGTCGACCAACCCGGATCGTCGGTGCCGCCGGTCGGCGCGCTGGTCCTCCGTCCGCTCGCCGGCGGCGCGCCGCACACGATCGGCTGCCCGGGCACGACGCCGTGCCGGATCAGCGCACCGACGTGGTCGCCCGACGGCCACCGTCTGGCCTATCTCGTGCGCGACCCGAAAGTCGGCAGCACCTCGGTCTGGACGGTCAACGCCGACGGCAGCGGAGCGAAGGCGTGGCTGAGCGACTTCGCCGGTATCCTCAACGCGCCGCGCTGGTCGGCCGACGGTTCGGTGCTCGCATTGCTGGCGACGGCGAACGCGCACAAGGAGATCGGCGCGACGCAGGCCGGCGCCGCGATGACCGGCGAGATCTCGGCCGATCTCGATCAGGACGTGCAGCGCATCGCGCTGCTCGGCGGCGATGCGCAATTGCGGTTCGTCTCGCCGCCCAAGCTGTTCGTCTACGAGTACGACTGGACGCCCGACGGACACGGCTTCGCCGCGACCGGTGCGTACGGCAACGGCGATGACGACTGGTGGGTCGCGCGCTTGTACGCGATCGGCGTCGGCGGCGATGCGCACGAGATCCTCAAGCCGAGTTTCCAGATGAATGCGCCGCGCGTCTCGCCGGACGGCAAGACGGTCGCGTTCATCGGCGGCCTGATGAGCGACTTCGGCTCGGTCGGCGGCGACATCTACACCGTGCCGCTCGCGGGCGGCGCGGCGACCGACGTCACGCCGGGGATCGCCGCGTCGGTCAACTCGCTGGCATGGGACGCCGACGGCACGCTGACGTTCCCCGCCTTGGTCGACGATCGCAGCGCGCTCGAGACCCTCGACCCGGCGACCGGGGCGATGAAGACGCTGTGGTCGGCGCCCGAGTCGATCAGTGCCAATGACATCCTGCGCATCTCGCTCAGCCGCGACCACGCGCGCGGCGCGCTCGTTCACCAGGACTTCGAACACCCGCCGGAGATCGCAGCCGGTCCGGTCGGTCACTTCGCCGACATCACGCACGACAACGACGGGATTCCGGCGCTCACGCGAGCGCGCAGCATCAGCTGGACGAACGACGGCTATCGCGTGCAGGGCTGGCTGCTCGCGCCGCTCACGCCGGCCGCGAACGGCAAGAAGTCGCCGATGATCGTCCTCGTCCACGGCGGTCCGTCGGCCGCGGCCGCGCCGTTCTACGTCGCCAGCGGGCAGACCGCCGCACTGCTCGCCCACGGCTACTTCGTCTTCGAGCCAAATCCGCGCGGGAGCTACGGCCAGGGTGAGAAATTCGCGGCCGCCAACGTCAAGGACTTCGGCTACGGCGATCTGCGCGACATCCTCACCGGTGTCGACGCCGTCGAGAAGGTCGCGCCCGTGGACGACGCGCGACTCGGCATCACCGGCTTCAGCTACGGCGGCTAC
This sequence comes from Vulcanimicrobiaceae bacterium, assembly GCA_050015755.1. Lineage (GTDB taxonomy): Bacteria > Vulcanimicrobiota > Vulcanimicrobiia > Vulcanimicrobiales > Vulcanimicrobiaceae > Vulcanimicrobium. The sequence goes on from JBEKAU010000004.1 coordinate 11,307, forward strand.
ATGACGATGTGGGCCGTTACGCAGACACATCGCTTCAAGGCGGCAGCGGCCGGTGCCGGGGTCGCGAACTGGCAGAGCTACTACGGCGAGAACGGCATCGACCAGTGGATGATCCCGTTCTTCGGTGCCTCGGTGTATGCCGATCCCGCCGTCTACGCCAAGAGCTCACCGATGACGTACATCACCAACGTGCGCACGCCGACGTTCGTGTTCGTCGGTCAGTACGACATCGAGTGCCCGGCGCCGCAATCCGAGGAATTCTGGCACGCGCTGCACACGCTGGGCGTGCCGACGGACCTCGTGATCTACGCGGGAGAAGGGCACGGTCTCCGGCTTCCCGCCGATCAGAAGGACGCGGAGAAGCGCGTGCTCGACTGGTTCGCCCGCTACCTCAACTAGTGGGCGAGTCGATCAGCTCGGGTGCCAGGCCTGCGCTCTCGAGGAGCATCCGCACGCGCCGCGGGGCGATCGCTCGCGCGGCGCGGCCGCGCCGGCGCAGGGCGGTGATGCCGGAGACGACGGCGCAGATCGCGTTCCAGCGGGGCTGGTGGACGTGGGTGAGATCGAAGGCAAGCGTGCCCCGGTCGTGCCGGGCGACGATCGAATCGACCGTGTGGAGGAAGCGTGTGGCGGCATCGACGTCGAGCTCGTCGTGGAGCTCGATCGCGACCGGGTCGTATCGTTGTTGCATCGCGCCCTCACGCTACCCATTGCGCCTTCGCTCATGCTCGGCGGCGCATGAGATTTCGCTGAGGGTCGCGTGAGCGAGCGACGGAAAGCGGCGGTCGCGATTGCCATTCTCGCCGAACCGCCGCACGGTATCGTCTTCGTCGAGCGCGGCCTGCACCTGCGCGATCATCCCGGGCAGATCGGTTTGCCCGGTGGCTCGGTAGACGACGAAGACGGCGGCGACCTGGCCCGCACGGCACTGCGCGAGCTGCGCGAGGAGGTCGGCGTCGCGCCGGAGCGGGTGCGCGTCGTCGGTCGCCTGCGCGAAGTGAGTCAACGGCGCAACAACTTCGATGTGACGCCGTTCGTCGCGATCGTTCAGCCGGGACCGTTCACGATCGATGGCAGCGAGACGGCGGGGATGTTCACCATTCCGCTCGCCGTCGTACTCTCGGAAGCGCTGACCGACGGAATCGTGGAGTACGGCGGGCTGACGATCCCCTCGCTCATTCTCGACTACGAGAACAAACGCGTGTGGGGCCTGACCGCGCAGATCCTACGATTGTTCAACGAAGTGTGGCGCGAGGAGGACGGCGTGCTGCGCAGTGCGGTCGAGGGTGCACTCACGTCGTGATCGCCCTCGCGCTGCTGGCACTCGGGGTCTGGTCGCCGCCGCACGTGACGCCGGCGAACGCGGCGCTCGCGGACGTGCTGGCGCGGATGCAGGCAGCGCAGGCGCTGCCGCCCGCGTATGGTCAGCGCCACGAGCAGTGGACGTATCAGAACGGGACGACGACGATCCCCGTCAGCGTTGCGGTGCGCGGCGCTGAGTTTCGCGCCGACGTTCCGCTCGCAGGAGCGGTTTACGAAGGCGGCGTGTTGGGTGGTGTGCCGTGGCGCGCCGACGGCAACGGTGTGGCGCACGCAACGCTGGACGACGAACAGGGCGACCCCGTCGATCGGCTCCCACGCGCACTGCTCCCGTTCGATCCCGCGGACTGCACGCTCGCCGGTGAGGCGCGCGTCCCGGCGCGGGCCTGGGTCATCGCCGTTCGCCCGCCCAACGACCGAGCGCATTGGTTGTTCGTGGACGAGGCGTCGGGACGCATCGTGCGCGAACAGACCCGCGAGGGGAGGCGCGTGGTGACGATCGAGTACGATGACTTCGCGCCGCTCGATGCGGTCGTCCGTCCGCGGCATTGGCGCGTGACCAGCGGCGATCGCGCCGACGACGTCGACGTCCGGGTCGACGCGATCACGCCCGGCCCCGTCGCCGACGCGGAGTTGGCGATGCCGCGGCCGCGGCTCTTCACCGCGCCGGCCGGCGCACCGGGCCGCGTTCCGTTGCCGGTCGGATCGACGGACCTGCCGTACCACCTCCCGATCGACGTCGTGGTCGACGGCCGCCCGGCCCGCTTCTTACTCGACACCGGGACACAGAGCCTGATGCTGAGCAGCGAATTCGCGCGTAGGCTGGGCCTGCACGCGACGCTCGGTCACGCGATCGTGAAGAACTTCGCGGTCAGCTCCTACGCGCTCGCGGACGCTTCGGTCATGGTGCTGCCGCTCGGGAGCTTGGCCGGCATCGTCGGTTACGATTTCTTCGTCGGTCACGTCCTGCACGTCGACGAACTGCACGACGTGGTCGAACTGACCACGCCGGAGGCCGCCGCGTCCGTCTTCGTGGATCCGCTCGAGCGCGTCGTGCCGGCCTCGTATGACGAAGGTTTCCCGGTTACGACGGCGTTGCTGGACGGCGTCGGCGCGTCGCGGTTCGTGCTCGACACCGGATCGCCCGACATCGAGGTGTCGACCGCGTTTCTCCGCGAAGACCCGACGGCGCTCAACCGCTGGACGCGCGTGGCCTTTCCGACGACGAGTAAAGCTACCGCGGAACTGCACTTCCTCGAAGGCACGGTGCGGATCGAGGCATACCGTATCGCGCGTGTTCAGCTGGGGCCGGTGATGTTCACCGATACGATCGCGGGCGTGCAGGTCGACGATCCGGACCCCGACGCCATCGAGTTGCCGTACGACGGGATCATCGGCAACACGATGCTGCGCTTTCTCGACTTGTGGTTCGACTACGACGGTGGGCGGCTCGCGATGCGGGCGCAGCGCTGATGGCGCGGCTGCTCGCGGAGATCGTTCGGACGGCGCTCGCGAACTCGGCGCGCGAGCTGCTGCGTTGCGACGCGATGCTGCGGTTGGGCGGCGGTCCCGAGGGCGTGCACGGAGCGCGGGTCGCGGTGCGGCGGATGCGCTCGGACCTGCGCAGCTTCGAGCCGTTCTTGGAGCATGACTGGGCGTGCTCGCTGCGTGAGGAGATGGGCTGGCTCGGCACCGCGCTCGGCCTGGTTCGCGACGCCGACATCCTCGTGCAGCGACTCGAGGGCGACGTCGAAGCGCTGCCGGACGACGATCGGACGCCGGCATATCTCGTACTGGGCGGTTTTCGCAGCGCGCGCGACGCGGCTCACGCCACCCTCGATACGACGTTGCACGAAGCGCGCTACGCGGAGCTGCTCGCACGCGTGGTCACGGCCGGCCGTCACCCGGTGCTCGGCGCGCGAGCGGGAGAATCCGCGCGCGACGGGCTCGCCGAGGTGCTGCAGATGAGTTGGAAGCGGCTGCGCAAGACCGTGCGCGGCCGAAC
>JBEKAU010000005.1:0-14474 GCA_050015755.1 Vulcanimicrobiaceae bacterium
ACGGCGACGGCCGGCTCGCCGCGCCGCCCGATGAACTCGCGCGTATCCAGCGCGACGGACACCTGGCGTTCGTCTACGCTGATGCTGCAGGGCAGCCCGTGCCGGCCCCCAACGGCGCGGCGCTGGATGCGGCGGCACTGTGCAACGCGCGCGGTACCGTGCTGGCCATCATGCCGCACCCCGAGCGGGACGCGTGGACCTTTCAGCACCTGGGCCGCGACCGCGCGGACGCCCATGGGGACCCGACGCGCACGCTCGCACCCGCGGGCGGGATCGCGTTCTTCGCCGCCTTCGCGCGCGCGCTGGGCGTGGCGGTGCCGGCATGAGCGGCGTGCGCACCTTCGCCGTGCACCTCACGATACCGGACAACGAGGCCTTCACCGCGCTCGAGACGCTCGCTCGGCTGGGGGTTCCGGTCGACCGCGTGGTTCGTGCTGATGTCTGGCAGTTCGAGCTCGACGGTGATGCCGGCGATTTGGCCGCGACGATCGGCTCCTTCGAGACGATTTTCAACCCGAACAAGCACCGCTTGCAGGAACGTTCCGCGGAACGGCCCGAGGCTGGCGAGGTGTGGATCGCCGTCCGCGACGAAGCCCCGACAAGCCGCGTCGCGGGACGGCCGATCCCTGGCGTCCGCGCGATCCGTCGCCGCACCTCGTGGCGACTGCTCGACGCATCGGGTCGCGACGTCCCGCCGGACGTGCGCAGCCGAGCGGTCGAGACGTTCCTCTGCAATCCGGCGTTCCAGGTGGCAATATTATGATGATGGTGATGGACCGAGCGCAGCACGATCGCGCCTTCCGCAGGATGTTGTTGCGAGGTCGGACCTGGGGGCCCCACGCGGAGCGTGGGGGGCGCGCAGCCTGGGGCGGAGCGCCGTCATGACGATGATGGTCGAGTCGCTCCCGCAACGGTCTTCCGAGCGCGAGGGCATCGGTGATATGTACACGATTGCCACGCTGGGATCGCATTCGGCGCTGCAGATCCTCAAGGGCGCGCACGACGAGGGGTTCAAGACGCTCGCGATCGCGAACCAAGAGACGACGCGGCTCTACCAATCGTTCGCGTTCATCGACGAAGTCATCACGATCGAGAAGTACAGCGACTTCATGTTGCTGGTGCCGGAGCTCGAGAAGCGCAAGATCGTCATCGTTCCGCACGGCTCGTTCGTCGCGTATCTCTCGCTCGACGAGCACAAGAAGATGAACATCCCGTATTTCGGGAACAAGGCCGTGCTCGACTGGGAAGCAAGCCGCGAGCTGCAGCGTGACTGGCTGCTGCGGGCCGGCCTCAAGCTGCCGCGTCAGTTCAAGACCGGCGCCGAGATCGACCGCCCGGTGATCGTCAAATTGTACGGCGCGCAGGGCGGCAAAGGGTACATGTTCCTGCGCGACACGCGCGACTTCGAAGAGCGTGCCTCGTTGCTCGCGCGGCAGAATTACATCCTGCAAGAGTACATCATCGGTGTCCCGCTCTACATCCACTACTTCTATTCACCGCTGACCGGCCGGCTCGAGGTCATGTCGATGGACCGGCGCTACGAGACGAACGTCGACTCGCTCGGCCGCATCCCCTCATCGGCGCAGGTCGGCATGGACATCGACCCGAGCTACGTCGTGGTCGGCAACCAGCCGCTTTCGCTGCGGGAGTCGATGTTGGCCGAGGCCTACCGGATGGGCGAGGACGTCGTGCGGGTGAGCCAGGAGATCTGCGGGCCCAAGGGACTCTTCGGCGCATTCTGCATCGAGACGATCATCACGCCCGATACGCAGTTCTACATCATGGAGATCTCGGCGCGCATCGTTGCGGGTACGAACCTGTTCATCGATGGCTCACCCTACTCGTACCTCAACTACAGCGAACCGATGTCGACCGGTCGCCGGATCGCCCGCGAGATCAAGAACGCGCTGCTCTCCAATTCGCTCGATGCGGTGCTGGACGACGGGTATCAGCATCCGGCGTGACGTCGCGGCCGCTCTGATCGCGGCCCTGCTCGCGCTGCTCCCCTGGACGCCGGCGTCGGCCGCGATCCAGGTCGATCCGCAGGCGCTGTACCGGCAGATGAAGGCCGCCTACGCGAAAGGCGCGGCGGCGGGCTGGCATCTGGCGGATCAGCTCGACTACTTTTCGACCGTGCTCGATGCGGGACGCGCCTACGAGCTGCGACGCCGCGACGAGCCGGAGAATCTCGCGCTCAAGGGCGTGACGGTCGATCTCGCGACGCTCCTGCACTACGATCCGCTCATCAACACCGACGCGGCCGACTGGTACGTGCGGTTGGCGGCACAGGCGTTCGTGAACGACCCGCAGCGCGGTGCGGCGGCCCAGGCGCTGCTCGCGAAGCTGACCGCGGAAGACACCGATCCCAAGGTGCTCGCGCACGACGCCGACGCCGACGCGCAGGCACTCGTCGCTGCCTACCCGGGCGACGTGCAGGCGCTGCTCGGCGTCGTCGAGGCCGACCTGCGCGCCTACAACCTCACCGACGATCCGTCCTGGCGGGCACTCGCGTTCCAGCACGCGGCACAGGCCGACTTTCCCATCGGGTCGGTACCCCCCGATGTGTCCAAAGTGCTCTTCCCGCTGGTCGACGGGGCGCGCAACGCCGCGCCCGGGTACAGCCAAAACGAACGCGAGCTCGCGCGCGTGATCGCCTCGCACCGCGCCTCGGCGCACGGACTGCCGTTGATCGGCCACGTCCTCTCGCACCAAGCGTATTTGGTCATCACCGCGCCGGCCGATGAATATTTCGGTCGCACCAAGCTCTCGCCGATCGGCGTCGAGAACGAGATCATCCGCATCGGGAAGTACCTCGATGCCGGGTGGGGTGGCCACATGACCAAGGACACGCTGTGGGTCGTCGACTCGCTCGATGACTGGCAGCACCAGTACCCGCGCGACTACGAGCTGCCGCGGCTCTACCGACTGGTCTACGACGTGCTGGGCCGCGAGGACACCCCCGAGGCGAAGGCCGAGCGGGACACGCGACGCCGCACCCAGATCATCGAGTACCCGAACTCGAGCGAGGCCAGGAGCTTCCTCACCGGCTAGCGGAAGTTCGTGTCCGTGCCGTTTGACCTCCCCGGAACGCTGGCGGGCTACGATCCCAGCCGCTTGACGCTCTGCTCGATCGGGAGCCACTCGGCACTCGAAGTCGCCGCCGGCGCGCGGACGCAGAACCTGCGCAACCTGATCGTCACCGAGCGCGGTCGCAACGCGACGTACGACCGCTACTTCGCGCGGCGTACCGACGGACCGCCGCGCGGCTGCGTCGATGCAACCCTCGAGCTCGCGAAGTTCGCCGACGTGCTCGACGACGACGTGCAGACCCGGCTGCGCGCCGAGAACGTCGTCTTCTTGCCGAATCGCTCGTTCGAGGTCTACCTCCACCAACGCTACTCCTACGCGGAGATCGAGGAACGGATGGCCGTCCCGTTCTTCGGCAACCGCCGTCTGCTGCGCGCCGAGGAACGCGACGAACCGGAGAACCAGTACGCTCTGATGGACCGCGCCGGCATTCGCTATCCGCGGCAGATCGCGAGTCCGGGCGATATCGACGGCCTGGTGATGGTGAAGGCGCCGCACGCGCGGGTCTCGTTCGAGCGCGCGTTCTTCCTCGCGCGCACCTCCGCCGAATACACCGAGGCGGCGGCGCGCCTCTTGCAGGACGGCATCGTCTCGGAAGAGGGCCTGCGCACCGCGGTGATCGAGGAGTTCGCCCTCGGCCCAACCGTGAACCTGAACTTCTTCTGGTCGCCCATCCTGGGCGAGCTGGAGCTGATGGGAACCGACACGCGCCGCCAGACCAATAAGGACGGCTTCGTCGGGCTGCCGTTCCGCCAGGCGCAGTCGCTCGCCGACGAGCCGATTCGCATGGAAGAAGCCGGCCACATTGCGACGACGCTGACCGAGTCGATGCTGGAGAAGGCGTTCGAACTCGGTGAGCGCTTCGTGCAAGCGGCAAAGGCAGTCGACGGGATCGGCGTCATCGGCCCGTTCGCGCTGCAGTGCGTAATCGTCAGCGGGCCGCCGAAGGACTTCGTCGTCTACGACGTCTCGCTCCGCATCCCGGGCTCGCCCGGCACGCGCTATACGCCGTACTCGTCCTACCGCTGGGGCCACGACGTCTCGGTCGGCGAACGCATCGCGATGGAACTGGTCTGGGCCCGCGACCAACAACGCCTGATCGAGGTCCTGACGTGAGTACTCGTCCCGCCACCGTCGTCATCCTCGATTTCGGATCGCAGGTCAGTCAGCTGATCGCGCGCCGTGCGCGTGAGGCCAACGTCTATTCGGAGTTGCTGCCGTACGATACGCCGTGGGAGCGGATCGCCGAGCGCAGTCCGGCCGCGATCGTGCTCAGCGGTGGTCCCGAGTCGACGCTCGGCGACGACGCGCTGACTTGCGACGAACGCGTGTTCACGAGTGGTCTGCCGCTGCTCGGCATCTGCTACGGGATGCAGCTGCTCGCGAAGAACCTGGGCGGAAAGCTCGTGCCGCTCGAGCACGCCGAGTTCGGGCCGGCGAAGCTGACGCTGGAAGCGCCGGACGCGCCGATCTTCCTGGGCGTTCCGCTCGAATCGCGCGTCTGGATGTCGCACGGCGACTCGGTGGTCGCCGTACCGCCGGGCTTCGCGCCGCTCGCGCACACCGAGCGCTGCGCGATCGCGGCGATGGGGGATCCGGCGCGCCGCGTGTACGGCGTGCAGTTCCATCCCGAAGTCGTGCACACCGAAGCCGGCACCGCGATCCTGGAGAACTTCCTGCACGCGATCGCCGGCATCGAGGCGTCGTGGCGGATGGACTCGTGGGTGGATGACGCGATCGTGCAGGTCCGTGCGCAGGTCGGCGATGCCAACGTGCTGTGCGCGCTCAGCGGCGGTGTCGACTCCGCCGTCGCGGCCACGCTCGTCTCTCGCGCGATCGGCAAGCAGCTCACCTGCATCTACGTCGACACCGGGCTCATGCGCGAGGACGAGTCGGCCGGCGTGCTGCGCGCCTTCCGCGACGTGCTGCACCTCAACGTCATCCACGTCGACGCCTCGGAGCGTTTCATCACGCGCCTGGCCGGCATCACCGACCCGGAAGAGAAGCGCATTCGCATCGGTCACGAGTTCATCGCGATCTTCGAAGAAGAGTCCAAGAAGATCCCCGACGTGCGGTTCCTCGTGCAAGGGACCCTCTACCCGGACGTCATCGAGTCGAAGACGCCCGGCTCGAAGGCCGGGCACAAGATCAAGTCGCACCACAACGTCGGCGGCTTGCCGGAACACATGGCGCTCGGTCTGGTCGAACCGCTGCGCGCGCTCTTCAAGGACGAGGTCCGCGAGGTCGGCCGCGTGCTCGGCCTGCCGCACGCGATCGTCGAACGGCAGCCATTCCCCGGACCGGGGCTCGCGGTGCGCATCATCGGCGAGGTCAACCGCGAGTCACTGGCGACGGTACGCGCTGCGGATTACGTCGTGACCACCGAGATCGACGCGGCGATCGCCGCCGGACAACTCTCGCCGCGTCCGTGGCAGTACTTCGCCGTGCTGACGCCGGTGCGCAGTGTCGGCGTCATGGGCGACGGTCGCACCTACGCGAACCTGGTCGGGGTGCGCGCGATCACCAGCGAGGACGGGATGACGGCCGATTGGGCGCGCCTCCCGCACGAACTGCTCGCACGCATCTCAACCCGCATCGTCAACGAAGTCCCCGGCGTCAATCGCGTCGCCTACGACATCACCTCGAAGCCACCCGCGACCGTCGAATGGGAATGATCGCGCGGCGCTAAGACTTCAACGCCGCGAGCGTGGCGGGCAGACCCTCGCGGTACGACGGGTATCGGAACTGCTCGCGTGGGAGCGCTTCCGGTGACGGCGTGACCGGCGTGTTGCACACACTCGTCTCGATCAACGCGGGTCCGGCGACCAGCGATGCGAGCCAGCCCGGGACGCGACTGGGTGCCCGCGCGCCCATCAGGCGCGCGGCGAGATCGTAGAAGTCGTTCAGCCCGGTGGAGTCGCCGTCGGAGATCACGAACGAGCGGCCTCTGATGTGCGCCGGCTCGGACTGCGCGATCCGCACCAAGCCGCGGGCCGCGTCTTCCACGTGAACGAGTGCGGTGCGATCCGACGGGCGACCGAAGTTCTTCCATGTGCCGGCGGCGATGCTGGGAAAGACGCTCTCGGCGAAGGCCTTCCCGGGCCCGTAGACCGTGCCGAGGTACGCAAACGCCGCCGAGACGCCCGATTGCTCGATCGCCCGCCGCACCGGAATTCCGATCGGGTTGAACCCGTAGCGGGTGGTGCGCTGCGGCGAAGCGGCCGAGATGTGGCCGCTTTGGTCGGGAGCGAGGTCGTCGATCCCGCTCACCGCGATCAGGATGGGCCGACGATCTTCTGCGAGGGTTCCGAGCGCCGCGACCAGACCGCGCGTGAGCGCGAGGCGCTGCGCGGCGATCCGCGCGAGTGCCGCGCGTCCGAGGCGGCGCGGAAACGTGGGCTGCAGCAGATCGACGATCGCGTGAGCGCCTTCGGTCTCGCGTATCCAATCCTGCGGACGCTCGGCGTCGCCGAGAAACGCCGTCGCGCCCTGCGCTTCGACGACCTTCGCGGACTGGGCCGAGCGCACCAGCGCCTTCACCGTCGAGCCGGTGGCGACCGCCTCCGCGATGACGTGAGAGCCGATGAAGCCGCTTCCGCCGAGAACGACCAGGATCGAATCGGTTGGACGCATGGCTTCACTGCTACGAGAAGCAGCACGACCTTGCCTACACCGCGACGCGCGTGTAGCTCGTCCTCCAGTTGACCTCCCACGTGCGGCCGCCGTCGGCCGAGAAGGCCTGCTCGGAGCGCGCGTGGTTCGCGTCGACCTTCCAGATCGAGAAGCGCACCCAGATCTGGCGGCCGTCGTACGGTTCTTGATCGTAGAACTCGATCCGGCCGTGGTGGAACGATCCGAAGCCGGGCGTGCCGAGCTCGCCGACCGAGGGCGTCGCGAAGTCGAGGTTCCACTGGTGGGCCTTCGGGTTGTACCAGCGCAGTGCGGCCAGCTGCTCGGCGCCGTTCGGCCCGGTGCCTTTGAGCTCGACGAGGTTGGCGCGTCCGCCCCAGACCTTCGAGATGACCGTCGTGCCGTCGATCGGAACCCACCTCGTCGAGCCCGTCAGCGGATGCATCAGCCGCATCGCGTGCGTCTCCCAGGTGCCCAGGTCGAAGTCGAAATCGTGCTGACGATCGGCCGCGTCGGGCAAGGGCTTCGGCTTCCACGCCAGGCGGGTGAGCTTCGCGATGAACGCCGGTGCCCACGTCGCGCCGGCGTCACGCGAGTACGAGATGATGTACGAGTGCGAGGTCGGTGTGATCGCGGACCATTCGCCGCGCACGAGGACCGACGTGTCGCCGTCGGTGTCTTGTGAATAGAGGTCGCCGCGCCCGTTCGCGAACGAGCCGACGGTGGGCGGCGTTTCCAACACGCCCGTCGCGCTATCGACGAACGACTGGCTCCACTGGTGCGCCTGCGGGTCGTAGAGAAACAGCGTCATCCCTTCCCAATGGCCGCGCGGCCCGTCGGCTTCGATCTCTTCGAGCGACGCGCGCCCGCCCCACACCGGCCGCACCGTCACCGTGCCGTCGAGCGTCATGCGCGGCGAGTTCGCGGCGAACGGGTGGAGGACGCGGGTGATGTGCGTGTGCCACACGCCGATGTTGAAGTCGAAGTCGTGCCGGCCGTCGCGCACGGTCAGCAGGGTGGCCGGGCCGCCTGCACCGGCAGGGACGGGCGGCAAGGCGAGGGCGAGTGAACTGCCGGCCAGGAGCACGGCGGCGAGGGACGAGCGGATTCTCATGGGGCGATCATGCGGTCGCCGCCGGACCCCGAGAAGAGCCACTCCTCCGAAAAAGAAGTGGACCACCCGGATGCTGCCGGATACGTCGGATGGAACCGCTCTTCGAAATTGACCTCGACCTCGGGCCGAAAGGCTCGCGCGAGTCGGGGCGTTCCCTCTATCTCCAATTGCGCGCGGCGATCGCCGACGGCCGGCTGCGTGCGGGCACGCAATTGCCGCCGACGCGCAAGGCCGGCACGTATTTCGGCGTCTCGCGCAACACCGCGGTCGAGGCCTACGACCGCCTCCTGAGCGAAGGCTACCTCGTCGCCCGGCATGGGTCGGGGACGTACGTGGCGGACCCGATTCCGCTCCAGCCGGCGCCGTCGTCGGCGCTCACCGACCCGGCCGCCAAGCACCGGCTCAACGGCTTCTGGCTGCGCGCCGACATCGTCGACGCGATGGGCTTCTGGCGCGATCCGCCGCCCCGCGCGAGAGTCGCGGCGCCCGCGCACAGCATCGATTTTCGGCCGGCCCTGATCGACGCGCGACTCTTCCCGATCGAGGAGTTTCGTCGCATCATCGCGGCCCAGCTGCGCGGGCTCGAGCGCAGGCCGCCGCAGTACGTGAGCCCGCAGGGCAACCAAGGCACGTTTCGCCTCCGCGACGCGATCACGCAGCACATCGCGCTGACCCGCGCGGTCGTCGCCGGCCCCGACGACGTCGTCGTGACCTCGGGCGCGCAACAGGCCTTCGATCTGCTGGCGCGGATCTTGGTGACGTCGGGGGAGACGGTCGTCGCGGTCGAGGACCCCGGCTATCCGCCGTTGCGGGTCGCGTTCGCGGCGTCCGGCGCGACGATCGTGCCGGTACCGGTCGATGCCGAAGGCCTCGTCGTCGACCAGCTGCCCACGAATGCCGGCGTGATCTGCGTGACGCCCTCGCACCAATTCCCGCTCGGGGTCACGATGTCGGCGCCGCGGCGCGCGGCGTTGATCGCCTGGGCGCGCGCCCACGACGCGGTGATCGTCGAAGACGACTACGACGGCGAGTTCCGCTACGAAGGCAATCCGCTGCAGGCGCTGCGCAGCGCCGAGGCAGCCGACGTCGTCTTCTACGTCGGCACGTTCTCGAAGTGCATGCTGCCCTCGCTGCGGCTGGGGTTCGTCGTCGCGCCGGCGTGGGCGATGCCGACCGTCGTCGCCGCGAAGAACGCGCTGGACTGGCATTGCTCGATGCCGGTGCAACTCGGCGTCGCCGGCTTCATTGCCGGCGGGCATCTCGCACAGCACGTGCGCAAGATGCGTCGTCGCTATCGCGAGCGGCGCGAGGTCCTGCTCGGCCTCCTGGGCGAGCAGCTCGGGCCGTGGCTGGAGGTCGTGCCCTCATCGTACGGAATGCATGTCGCCAGCCTCGCGCGCACGGCGGTCGATCTGGAGGCGATCGCGGATCAGCTCGCCGGCCAGGGCGTGCACCTGCACACCGTGCGCCGCTATTATCTCGGTCCGCCCGGTCGGGCCGGGTTCATCCTCGGCTACGGCGCGGCCGATGTCGCCGAGCTTCGCCGCGGCATCGCGGCGCTGCGCGCGGCCTTCGAGGGAACGCCAGGGCGCTAGCTCCGCGCCGTCGCGTTGAAGAAGGCCGCGTGATCGGCGACGACCTGCTGCACGGTCGCGGGGTCGACGGCAAGGTCGGCGTTTCCGTGCTGAAAGGTACCGCCGAGCACGATGCCGTCCGACCGGGGAAACATATAGCGGTTCCCGTGCAGTGTCAGGTAATCGACGGCCGGCTGCGGTGCGAGCACCGAGAGCTGTCCGCGAATCGGCTCGAGTTGCGCGTCGCCGGTCAACGCCTGGAGAGGCCGATCACGCCGCAGCCGACGACGGCGGCGCGGCGCTTCTCCGTGTGCAGCGCGAGGTCGCGCGGGTGACGCGATCGAGCGACACCTCGACCGGGACCAGCCGGCGCGCCGTCTGGGCGAATGCGCGGGCGGGCCACGCGAGGGGCGCCGCCGCGAACGCCGCGCCGGATGCGAGAAACAGCCGGCGGCGCATCAGATGCCGGCGTTGCAGTTGTAGTCGAGCGTCGTGCTGCAGGCGACGAAGTCGCGGGTCTGCTTGGCCGGGGCGCCGACGACGACGTCGTACGTGCGCGGCGGCACGTCGTCGGACTGCAGCGTGACCCGATAGTGGCCGGCCGGGACGTTGCGCAGCGTGTAGGCGCCGTCGGTATTGGTGGTGGCCTTCAGGGTCTTCGCACCCACGGCCGTGAGGGTGACGTTCGGCAACGGCTGGCCGGTCGTCTTGTCGGTGACGTGCCCGGCGACCAAGGCCAGGGCAACCGCTAGGGTCGGGAGGGAACGGAGCGCATGCATCGCTACTGATTGTACCGCAATGAAGATCCTCGTCGTCGGCGGCGGGGCGCGTGAGGACGCGCTCTCGTGGCGCCTGGCCCAGTCACCGTCGTGCGAGACGATCGTGCACGCACCCGGGAACGCCGGGACCGCCTCACGCGGAGAGAACTGGGCCGACGTTGCGCCGACCGACGCGCGCGGGATCGCCAAGCGCGCGGGTGCGGCGGGGATCGACCTGGTCGTGCTCGGCCCCGAGACGGCGATCGCCGCCGGCGTCGGCGACGCGTGCCGCGATGCCGGGCTGCGCGTCTTCGGACCCAATCGCGGTGGCGGCCGGCTCGAGAGCTCCAAGGTCTTCGCGAAGCGCTTCCTCGAGCGTCACGGGATCCCGACCGCGAAGTTCGTCGCCGTGCACACCCTCGCGCAGGCCAAGCGCGCCTTGGCGAACTGGGAGGGCGGTGCGGTGGTCAAGGCTGACGGCCTGGCCGCCGGCAAGGGCGTCGTCGTCTGCGACGACGCGGCCGCGGCGCTCGCCGTGCTGCGCGAGTGGTACGGCGCCGGCGGGATCCCGGGCGGCGGCCACGATGTCGTCATCGAGCAGAAGCTGGTCGGCCGCGAGGTCAGCGTATTCGCGATTTCCGATGGGCGCGCGATGGTTCCGATCGCCGCCGCATGCGATTACAAGCGCGCCGGCGATGACGACAAGGGACCGAACACCGGCGGGATGGGCGCGTACTCGCCGCCGGCCGGCTTTGCCCCCGATCTGCTCGACGTCGTCCGCGAGCGCATCGTCGGGCCGACGCTGCGCGGGCTCAACGCGGAGGGCGAGGAGTATCGCGGCGTGCTGTACTGCGGGCTGATGCAGACCGCCTCGGGCCCCTACGTCATCGAATTCAACGCGCGCTTCGGCGATCCCGAAACGCAGGTGCTGATGCCGCGCGTCAACGGCGACTTTGCGCGCTATCTCGCTTCGGCCGCCGACGGCGCGCTCGAGATCGACGCAGCGACGTGGTCGTCCGACGCGTGCGTCGGGGTCGTGCTCGCGACTTCGCGCTACCCGTACGAGAACACGCCGCTGCGTGGACTGCCGGCCGACCTCGAGCTGCCGGACGACGTGGTCGGCTTCTGGGGCACCTCCACGCGTGAGGGCGACACGGTCGCCGCGCCGGGTGGCCGCGTGCTCACCATCGCCGCGCGAGCGGCCGGCGTCGACGACGCGCGACGCAAGGCGTACGACGCGATCACCGGCCTGCGCGCGCGCTTCCCGGCCGGCACCCCGCTGGCATACCGCTCCGACATCGCGCGCTTGGGCTGAGCGCGCTCAGGGCGCGGGTTCATTTCAGCCCGGCGCGCTTTCCGGCCTCGTTCGGGATGAAGTAGACGGTGCTGTGCGTGTCGTCGAGTTCGACGGTGAAGAAGTGCAGGAATGCGGCGCCGATGACGCCGTCCATCGGCGCGTCGTAGGCGCCGCTCTGGGTGACCAGGGTTCCGATCACGTCGGTGAACGTGACATTGCCCAGCACGACGCTGCGCACGTGGAGCCGTTCGGCGTCGAAACTGCCGCCGACACCGCTCCCCACCCCGTACCGCGCGTACCTGGGGACAACCCGATCCTGGCGCACCGCGTCCGGGTAGCGCGTGGCGAAATGGCCGAAGACCATGAACGTCCCCCGGACGCCCGTATCCAAGCCCCAGCGCTCACCGACCGCGCCGTTGAAGGTCAGGGTCACTTCCTGCTCGCCATCCCCGACGCGAACCGGCACTGCGATGGCGTTCGGCGCGGTCGGCGGCACGAATGCATCGCCGGGCACGACGGTCACGCGCTTCTGGTCGTAATCGATCGTGACGCCGAGCTCCGCAAGAAAGTCGAATCCGAGCAGGCCGACCTCTTTGACGTTGCCGTTGTCGAACCCGAGCGGTGCCACGTGTACTGCGACGTTGTGCATCACGAGGTCGCCGACGTGGATTTCCGGCACGACTGCTTCCGCTGACTCGTAACGGGCCGCCGTCACGGCCGACTGCTGTTGGTAGAGATGCAGGCCGAGCTGACGGGCCACGGTCGAGTCCATGAGGATCCCGCTCGCGCCGGTGTCGAGGACGAAGTCGAGGCCGCGTCCGGCGATCGTGAGCCGCACGTTGATCCGTTCGCCGTTGAACGGGCGGTCGGAGAAGTGCGTCGGGAGGGTGACACTCGTCACCCCGGGTGGAAACTCGACCAGTGCGCGCGCCGGCGGCGGGATCGCCAGATCGGCGGCGGTGACGCCGCCCGGTACGTACGCGGTCACGGTCGTGTCGGTGGTCGTGTGGTTGATGCCGTTGACGGTGCGCCAGTGGTGGGTGAAGACACGACCGCCGTCCGAGCGAAAATCGTCGTAGGTCGTCGCCGAGGTGCCGTTGGCCGTCACGCCGTCTTGGCGAACGATCCGCCAAGTTGACGCGTCGACGTAGTCTTTCGTGCCTTCGCCGTGCTCGTCGAGGCGGGCGACGACGTATCCGACGACCGGTTCCGTGATTCTGGTGACCGTCGTCGTCGGCAAAACGTGCCGCTCGTCGCCGGGGTCCGGTTGGCGCAAGATCGTCTGACCGTTCGCGTTCTGTCGCCAGGCCTGACCGTGCAGCGTACCGTTCTCTTCGTGGAACGGCCCGCTGTCGGAGACCGAGCGCGCATCGCTGCCGTCGCGATAGACGGTGCGGATCGTATGCTCTCCGTGCTCGTTGACGGTCTCGAGCGTTTCGCGGAACCGCGCGGGTGGCGCGCCGTTGGTCTCGATGATCTTTGCCGCAATCGTTTGGCTGTCGGGGACGGGGGCCTCGGCCAGCACGTGCGTTGGCGCGGCGATCAGCAGCGCGGTGAGGCTCACCGCGAGGCGCTTTGGCCCGGCCCATTTTAACCAGGTCATCGGGCGAGGACTTGGTCGGTCTCTACCCTGGTGCCTGCAACAGGTCGAGCTGTTCGCCGCTGGGATCGGACGGTGGCGGACGATAGGGCGCGAAGCGCACGCCCGCCCGGGCCGCGCGCATGCGGTTCGAGATGAGGCCGACGTATGCACCCTCGGCATATTTGCCGCTCCGGTAGATGCGCCGGTAGCGCTCGACGAGATCGGGGCGCGCTTGATCGAGGAACGCGAAGTACGCGTCGCGCGTGACCTCGCCCAGGTGCAGCGTCGAGTGCCAGACGTCGTGCGCGCCGGCGTCGGCCGCCGCGCGCACGACCCGCGCGAGCGACGCGGGCTCGTCGGTGAGGTCGGGAAGGATCGGCGCGACCGCCACGCCCACGCGAATGCCGGCGGCAGCGAGCGCCGCAACTGCGCGCAGGCGCTGCTGCGGCGGGGCGACGGTCGGCTCGATGCGCCGTGCCAGCGCGGCGTCGAGCGTCGCGATGCTGACCGCGACGCCGACGTCGGCACGTCGCGCACAGGCGACGAGCAGATCGAGGTCGCGCACGATCAGTGGCGAGCGGGTGATGATGTGGAACGGACAGCGCGCGTCGCGCAACGCGGCCAGGACGCCGCGCATCAGCCGGTAGCGTCCCTCGTGGGACTGATACGGGTCGGTCGCCGTGCCGATCGCGATCGACTCGTTGCGCCAACTCGGTCGCGCGAGATCGGCGCGCAGCGCGCGGGCCAGGTTGACCTTGGCGACGATGCGCGATCCCCACTCGCGCACGCCGTCGAGCTCACGGTACGCATGCGTCGAGCGCGCGTAGCAGAAGACGCACTGGTGTGCGCACCCCTGGTACGGGTTCAGCGACCAGCGGAACCCCATGCCCCGCACGCGGTTGAGCGCGTGCTTCGCGGCAACCTCGGTGACGCGGACCTCGCTCGGCCGCCGTGCGATCGACAACCCCGCCATCGAACATATGTTCGATACAAGTCCGGCGCCTCCTAGTGGTGGATCGCCTGCCGCCCGAGCCGGTTCGGCACCAGGTAGATGCGGCCGTCGATGTAGTCGAACGTGACGGTGAAGTACCGGAGAAAGTCGGGACCGATCGTGCCGTCCTGGGGCGCCTCGTAGGCGCCCTTCTGGGTGACCCGATAGCAGATGAAATTCTTGAAGTCGACCGGCCCGAGTTGAAAATCGGCGATTTGGTACGACCGGGTATCGAACGTGCCCCCGACACCCATGAACTGGATCTGGCGGCGATCGACGGCAGACCCGGCGTCGCGAACCGCCTCCGGATGTCGGCGAGCGAAGTAGTCGAAGAAGATGACCGGCCCAGCACCGCCGGTGTCGATCACCCACCGTTCTCCCGCTGCACCGTTCAAGCGCACCGAGGTCATCGGCTGCTGGCTGCCCAGCCGGACGTCCAGC
>JBEKAU010000006.1:0-14414 GCA_050015755.1 Vulcanimicrobiaceae bacterium
ACCGCACGCAATCGAATCCCGGCAACGACTATCGCCGCCTCGGGCAGATCGCAGCCGCCTCGGCGGCGCGCTGGACGGTGCATTTCGTCGGCGCGCTCCCCGCGAACGGGCGCCGATGAGCAACCGGCTGCCGAATATCGATCTGCATCGGCATCTCGACGGCAACGTTCGCCTCGCGACGATCCTCGAGCTGGGTGAGCAGCACGGGATCGCGCTGCCCGGGACGACGCTCGAGACGCTGCGCCCGCACGTGCAGGTCGCGGGCGTCATGCCGGACCTGGTGAGCTGGCTCGGCAAGTTGCAGTGGATGACGGCGGTGCTGGCCGACCTGGACGCGGTGCGCCGCGTCGCGTACGAGAACGTCGTCGACGCACAACGCGACGGCTTGGACTACGTCGAGCTGCGCTTCAGCCCGTACTTCATGGCGCGGCCGCACGGGCTGGAGCCGCGCGCGGTGGTCGAAGCGGTGCTCGCCGGCATCGACGAGGGCCGCGCGGCGACCGGGATGCGCGTCGGCGTGATCGGGATCCTCAGCCGCACCTACGGCCCGCGGGCGTGTGCAGTCGAGCTCGACGCGCTGCTCTCCCAGCGAGACCGAATCATTGCGCTCGACTTGGCGGGCGACGAGCGGGGGTGGCCGGCCGAGCTGTTCGCCGAGCACTTCGCGCTCGCACGCGATGCGGGCTGGGCGATCACCGTTCATGCCGGCGAGGCGGAAGGCGCCGCGAGCATCTGGGCGGCGATCCGCACCCTCGGCGCGACCCGCATCGGGCACGGCATCCGCGCGATCGACGATCCCGTGCTGCTGGATTACCTCGCCGAGCATCGCATCGGGCTCGAGATCAACCTGACCAGCAACGTGCAGACGGCGACCGTGCCCAGCTACGCCGAGCACCCGATGAAACGGTTTCTGGCGCACGGCGTGCTCGCGACGCTCAACACCGACGATCCCGTCGTCAGCGGGATCGATTGGCGCTACGAACACGAGGTGGCGGCACCGGCGGCCGGACTCACACCGGCCGACATTCGCACCGCGCAGCAGAACTCGCTCGCGGTCGCGTTCCTGAGTCCCTCCGAACGCGAGGAACTCCGCACGTGCGCCTGACTCGCCCGCTCGTGCTGGGCCTGCTGCTGGTCTTCGGCCTGGCCGCCAGCGCACCGCGCTCCCCCGAAGACCGCGCCAGCGCGTACCTGGCCGCGGCCGCGAAGGATCCCAACCCCACCCGTTTCACCGAATTCATCACGGAGATGCCCAAAGGCGGCGATCTGCACCATCACCTTACCGGTGCGGTCTACGCGGAGAGTTACCTCGAGTACGCCGCGCACGACGGCGATTGCATCGACGCGCATTTCGCCATCGTCGCGCCGCCCTGCGATCCGGCGAAAGGCCTCGCGCCGGCCTCACGCGCGCTGACCGACTACGATTTCCGCATCCTGGCGATCGACGCGCTCTCGGTGCGCAACTACACGCCCAGTCCGACCGACCCCAGCATGCTCGGGCACTTCTTCGATACGTTTTACAAGTTCGACCGGGTGGTGAACGGGCACTGGGGCGAGATGCTGGCCGAGGTCGTCCACCGGGCTGCGATTCAGCATGAGATTTACCTCGAGACGATGCTCACCCCCGATCAGGGCGAAGCCGATGCGCTCGGCCGCAGCGTGCCGTGGACCGACGACTTGGCAACGATGCGCGCGCGGCTCGATGCCGCCGGGATGCCGCACGTCATCGCCGATGCACGGAAGCACCTCGACGACGCCGAACGCGTAATGCGCACGGTCTTGCGCTGCGGCACGACCGCCGCCGATCCGGGTTGCGAGGTGGTGCTGCGCTACCAGAACCAGGTGCTGCGTGCGATGCCCCGGCCCGACGTCTTCGCGCAGATGCTGGCCGCCTTCGAGCTGGCGAACGTCGATTCGCGGGTCCTCGGCGTCAACCCGGTGCAGTCGCAGGACGACGAGACTGCGATGCACGACTTCGAGCCGCAGTTGCGGATGTTTGCGTATCTGCATTCGGTGTACCCGAAGGTCCACATCAGCATGCACGCGGGCGAGCTGGTCCCGGGTCTGGTCCCGCCGGAGCAGATGGAGTCGCCCTCACACATCCGCGACTCGATCGAGATCGGGCACGCCGAGCGGATCGGCCACGGCTTGGACGTGCTCTGGGAGCGCGATCCGCAGGGACTGCTCGCCGAGATGGCGCGCAAGCACATCCTCGTCGAGGACCCGCTCTACAGTCACGAGCTGGTCAAGCCGGGGCGGCCGGGTTCCGACGTGATCCTGATCTACCTGAAAGCAGGCGTCCCGGTCTCGCTCGCGACCGACGACGAAGGCGTGATCCGCTCCGATCTCACCGCCAGTTTCGCGCGCGCGGTGCAAGGCTACGGCCTGAGCTACCACACCCTCAAGACGCTGGTGCGCGACAGCCTCGAGCACGCGTTCCTGCCCGGCGCCGACCTGTGGGCCGCACCGGAAGACTTCGCGACCATGGCGCCGGCCTGCGCGGGCGTCGCGCTCGATCCGGTGCCGCTCGGCGCCCCATGCCGCGCGCTGCTCGCGGCGAGCGAGAAGGCACGCCTGGAATGGCGCGAGGAGGTCGCGTTCGCTCGCTTCGAGCGGCGCTTCTGACGCGAGGGACGCCGCCGCCGCGCACGCGAACACGAGGCTTCATGCCCGCTCGCACGGTTCCGGTCATCGGCCTGCTCGCCGCCTTGCTCGCGAGCGGACCGATCGCCGCATCGGCCGCGCAGCCGCCGGCGAAAAAAGAAGAAGTCCCCGTCCGCGTGATCGCGATCGCGGTCAACGGCGAGGACCTCTCGACCGACCCCGCGCCCCGCATCGTCAACGGGCGCCTGCTGGTCCCGGTCGTACGCATCTACGGCGCACTCGGGATCACCGTCACGCACGAGGGCTCGACGCTCGTCGCGTCGGCGCCGGGCAAGCGCATCACGCTGCACAGCGGATCGCGGATGGCGAGCATCGACACCGAGACGATCACGATGGACTCGCCGGCGATCGACATCGACGGCACGACCTACGTTCCGCTGCGCTTCGTCGCCGATTCACTCGGCGCGCAGGTCTCGTACGACGCGAAGGCCCAACGGGTCGACGTCGTCTCCTCGATCGTCGGGCGCACGCTCGGCCTCGAGCAGCACGCCGGCGGAACCGTGCAGCTGATCGGCACGGTCAGCGCCGTCGACCTCAACTCGGCGCCGGAGTCGCTGACGCTCACTCGCGGTCCCAGCGAGCGCACGATCTCGATCACCTCGGACGCGCAGTTCGAAGTGCAAGACGTCGTCACGCGCACGGCGATGTCGGGAACGCTCGGCGACGTGCACGTCGGCGACGCGGTCAGCGTCATTCTGCGCAAAGACGGCCGGGTCGCGCAGGTCGTCGTGCGCTACGCCTCCCGCACCGGTACGATCGCCGCCGTCTCGCCGAGCGCGTTCGTGCTGCAGAGCGGGTACGTCGTCGCCGCCGATCCGGCGACGACGATCACGCTCAACGGGCAGCCGGCGGCGCTGGGCGATCTGCACGTCGGCGATAGCGTCACCATCCGTCTCAATCCCGACACGCAGGAGAAGCGCCAGATCATCGTCGCGCGGGCGGTACCTTCGACGCCGGGACCGGCCGGCGCGGCGCAGATCGCTTCGCTCGACGTCGACGCGCGTGGTCCGCTGCGCGCCGGCGAGAGCTTCGGCGTGACGATGCACGGGACGCCAGGTGGGACGGCGACGTTCGACATCGGTTCGTACTTGACGGGGCTGCGGCTGACCGAGAGCGCGCCCGGCGTCTACACGACGACCTACACCGTCCCGGCCGGCGCGAGCTTCGGCCGCACCTCGATCTACGGTCACCTGAGCGTGGGCGGCGTGCAAGCGCCGCGCGCCGAGGCGGCGACGCTGATCTCGGTCACCGGCACGCCACCGCAAATCGTCGATATCGCGCCAACCTACGGCCAAACCGTCAACAGCGATCGTCCCTCGATCTACGCAACCTTCCGTTCGCCGACCGACGTCGGGATCAACGCCTCGACCGTGCGCATCGAGGTCAACGGGCTCGACGTCACGCCGTCGTCGACGCGGACCGACCAGTTCATCATCTACAGCCCGAGCGTCGCGCTGAGTGGGACGGTCTCCGTCAAAGTCTCGGTCGCGGACAACGCGGGGAACGTCAGCAGCCGCAACTGGACCTTCGTCGTCCATCCCGCGAAGTGAGGAGACCGTGACCGTCCCGGACTGCCTGTTCTGCAAGATCGTGCGCCGCGAGATCCCGGCCAAAGAAGTGCGGCGCGACGAGCACATCGTCGCGTTCTACGACGTCAACCCGCAAGCGCCGGTCCACGTCCTGGTCGTCCCGACCGAGCACGCCGACCACCTGAGCGACTTCACGGGCAAGGCTGCCGACGAGGTCGCGGCCCACCTCCTGCGGACCGCCGCGGAGATCGGTGGCCAGCTCGGTCCGGAGGGCTACCGAGTGGTGATGAACCAGGGGCGCGACGGCGGCCAGACGGTCCACCACCTCCACGCCCATGTCCTGGCCGGGCGTCCGATGACCTGGCCCCCGGGCTGAGCGCGATGGACGGGGGAGCCTGGGTGTGGTATGCTCTCGCCTCGGGCCCGTGCGAATGGGTCACGCACCGGCGCGTGCCGGGACGGAAGGAGGTGTTCACGTAGTATGGAGATTCGAGTCGCACCAGGCGAGACGATCGAGAGCGCGCTGCGCCGCTTCAAGAAGGCGACACAGAAGGCCGGCGTCCTTGCCGAGGCGCGGAAGCACGAGCACTACGAGAAGCCGAGCGTCCGTCGTAAAAAGAAGAGTGCCGCCGCGCGCAAGCGCCGCAGCTAGTGGGTTCGGCCTAGGCCGAACCCTTCGCGTTCGGGCTTCGCCCGAGCCGCCCGTGCCCGCGAACTTCGCGGGCATGTTCGTTTCCAGGGGCGAATCCAGCCCCGTGCGGACGCAGACATCGTTGCGTGAGCGCTTCGAGGCCGACGGCTTCGTGGTGATCCCGGACTTCACGTCCGCCGGGGAGATCGCCGCGCTACGCGCTCGTGCCGGGGAGATCGTCGCCGACTTCGACGCGGCGAAGACGCGTGCGATTTTCAGTACGCGCGACGAGAGCACAACCAAGCGGGACGAGTACTTCCTGACCTCAGGCAATACCGTCCGGTGCTTCTTTGAAGAAGAGGCGTTCGGACCCGACGGCGAGCTGCGCCAAGCCAAAGAGCTTTCGATCAACAAGATCGGGCACGCGATGCACGATCTCGATCCCGCCTTCGCGGCGTTCTCGCATGGGCCGGCGCTCGATGCGCTCGTGCGCGAGGTGGGCATCGAGCAGCCGCAGGTCTATCAGTCGATGTACATCTTCAAGCAACCGAACATCGGTGGCGAGGTCCGCTGGCACCAGGACGCGACGTACTTCACGACTGAGCCGATCACGGTGACGACGCTCTGGTTCGCACTCGAGCGCGCCGATCGCAGCAACGGATGTCTGTGGGTGCAGCGCGGCGGCCACCGCACGCCGCTGCGCGAGCAGTTCGTCGTCGACGAGCGTGGGAGCCGGATGGAGCAACTCGACGCGATGCCGTGGCCGACCCAGGACGAGGCTGAGCCGGTCGAGGTCGAGGCCGGCACGCTCGTGATGTTCCACGGCCTCTTGCCGCACTACAGCGCGCCGAACCGGTCCACGTCCTCGCGGCACGCCTACACGCTGCACGTCGTGGACGGCCGCTCGCGTTACTCGCCGACGAACTGGATTCAGCGCGACGCTACGTTGCCTGTACGGGGACTCCTCTCGACCAAGTGATCGGGCGTGGCACAGGCCACGTTCCTGACCGATAGCAGGCATCGGGTTTCCGCCGGTCGATTATCTTTACCTTAACCGAGGCGCCGGGACTGATGTCCCGACGCCCGGCATCGCTTTTTCGAGGGGGAGACTCGTGCTACAACGCTGCCTCGCACTCGTCGCAGCCTGTGCCATCACCGTCGGTCTTACGACTCAGGCGGTGTTCGCACAGCCATCTACTGCGACGATCTCAGGGACGGTGCACACGGCCGGCGGCGACCCGCTGCCCGGTGTGACCGTGCGACTCAGCGGTCCCACGACCGCGACGACGCAATCGGACGCGACAGGCGCGTTCTCCTTATCGGTACCTCCAGGCGTGTATACCATCGACTTTGCGAAGCCCGGTTACGTGCCCTCGGAGTCGAGCAGCCTGCCGCTGGCGGCCGGTCCGAACGCGACGCTCACCGTCTCGCTGGGCCAAGTGTCTCTGCAATCGCTGCGCACGATCGGCTCGACGTCAACAGTCAGCCGCGGCAGCGGGATCGCCATGAACACCGGCGCTGCGCAACAGGAGTTCGTCTCCGCGCAGCAGTTCGCCGATCTCGGCAACCCACAAATCAACGATGCGCTGCAGCAGTCGCCCGACGTCACGATCGAGCACATGGGCAGCCAGCCAGACACGACGATCATCGTCGGCGGTGTGCAGCCCTATGAAACGCAGGTGCTCATCGACGGCCATCCGATCGCACTGGGCCAGTACGGTGTCTTCTCGAGCCAGTACTTCCCCTCGTGGCTCCTGGGTGGCGTCGAAGTGCAATCGGGTCCGGGCAACACGACGCCATTCGCGAACCTCGCGGTCGGCGGCACGGCGAACCTGTTGACCTGGGGCTTCACGCAAAAGACGACGGCGTCAATCGAGCAGGGCACGGACAACTACGGCGCCGAGTTCACGCACTTGATGGCGACCGGCTCGGCCGGCAAGCTGCAGTACGTCATCGGCGCGGGCGTCGACGGCTACAACGGCCCATACTTTCACACCCAACAGTGCGACGTGACGCCGGCAAACGGCGGCGCGCCCGAACTCGGCGTGACCGGTGGCGACAACAATCCCGGGAACGTAGGCATCGCTCAGTTCTGCGGCGATGCTAGTGGATCGTTCTATCAGAAAGGCGAACTGCTCAAGCTCAAGTACAACTTCTCGAGCGCCACGTCGTTCGAAGTTGGCTACATCGGCGCGTTCGCGGGCTACTCCCCGCAGGGCACCGAGTGGGGCACCGACTTGGGCATGACGTCGATCTACAACTGCTACCCGGGGAACGCGTCCCCCAACTCCCCGAACGCAACGTATTGCAGTAACCCGAAGGCTGCGGGATATTTCGGGCAGACGATCAACGCGCTCGCGTGGTACCCGGGGTCGGATGTTTGGAACAACCAAGACCTGATCGACGCCGAGCTCCGCACGCAAATCGGGAGCACGGATACGTTCTTAATCCGGCCGTATGTCGGCTATCTCAAGCCGGAGATCATCAACGGCGCAGGCGAAGCGGACTTCCCCGCCGTGTACTCACCCGGCGCTGCCGCCGGCGGCGCCGCGAACCCGGGGTTCACGACTGCCTGCAGCAACGCCTACGGCAGCACGACGAACCCGGCCGGCGGGACGACCGTCATCAATGGGCAGACGGCGTGTTACGACAGCGTCTACTCGACGTACGAGATCGACAAGCTGTACGGCAGTACGTTCTCGTACCTGCACCCGTTCGGCGACAGTCTGCTGAACCTGACGTACGACTTTCATGGGCAAAGCACGTTCGCGTACATCGACAATCCGGCCGGTGTCTCGGTTCCGTTCTCGGCAGACCGCTACTCGACGATCTCACTGACCGGCAACCTCAACTTCATCCGGAACCTCGGAATCGATGTCGGCCTGTACGACACGCGCTTCACCGCCATCGGCGTCGAGCCGGAGTCGACAACGAATGACACGCTGGTCGGCTTCTCGCGGACGATCGCCCGGTTCGATCCGCATATCGCGCTGACGCTGCGGCCGACCAGCGATGTCTCGTACCGCGCCTCGTGGGGCACTTCGACGACGTTTCCGTTCCTCGGCCAGTTGAGCGGTCTGGCAACGTACGAAACCCCGGCCGGGTCGCTGGGTGTGCCGTACGACGTAGGCGGTACCCTCACGGAGAAGAATCCGAGCCTCGAGCCGGAGGTCAGCACCGGCTTTGACCTGGGCGTCGACAAGCGGCTTCCGGGTCGTTCGCTGCTGAGCCTGGACATCCAGGAGTCGGTGGTTCACAACGTCTTCGAGCAGTCGACGACCAACATTCTCTACAACGGCCTCTGCTGCGAGGGGGTTTTCTCGCCGGTCAACGTGGCGCGGTTGCAAAACGAACTGGTCACGTTGAAGTACAGCCACGTCCCGATCGTCGGGTTCGGCTACAGCCTCTCGGCGGCCGCCGAACGATCGGTGCTCAACGGCATTCCGGCCTCGCTATACACGCCGGGCGTGTTCAGCTTCCCGGTGAACGGCGTGCAGGTCTGCGGAAACGGCGTCGCGGCACCGGGCATAGAGACGTGCATCCCCTACTTGAAGGGCTACGGGGACCTCAACTACCGCTGGGCGGACAAGACGTTCTTGCACTTGGGCGTTGACTACGAAGGCAAGAACAACTCGTACTTCCAACCGCCGATGGCGCTGGTCGACTTCTCGGCGACGCGTCCGATCACCAAGACGGCCGAGATCCAGCTCAGCATTGAGAACCTGCTCAACACCAATAACTACCTGACCTACCTCGCCATGCCGAACGTCGGTACGCCGATCGTCGACGCATCGGTCACGCCGAGTGGTCAGGAGATTCAGGGATCCTACATCCCGGCGGCGATCCCGGCGATGCCGCGCATCGTCCGTTTGTCGGTCAAACTCCACACCCAATAGTCCTGGGCGTCGGGGACGTTCCGTGCCGCGGGCCCAGGTGCGTATGCGCCTGGGCCCGTAGCTTTTCCGCGTGAGCATTAAAGAGCGGATCACTGCCGACATGAAGGACGCGATGAAGGCGCGCGACCAGGTGCGGCTGGATACCCTGCGCAGCGTCGTTTCGGCGTTCAACTATCGCCGCATCGAGGCGGGCGCCGACCTCTCGGAGGAAGACCAGGTCGGCGTCGTCCAGCGCCTCGTGAAGCAGCGCAACGACTCGATCGAGCAGTACGCCAAAGCCGGGCGGACGGAGCTGGTCGACAAGGAGACCCGCGAGCGCGAGATCCTGGCGCAGTACTTGCCGGCACAGAAGTCGGCCGACGACATCCGTGCGGTCGTCCGGGCGGCGCTCGCCGGTCTGCCGCCGGAAGGCCGCAATCAGGGTGCGCTCATGAAGGTCGTCATGCCGCAACTCAAGGGCGTCGCCGACGGCAACGAGGTGCGCCGGATCGCCGCGGAAGAGCTGGCCTCGGCGTAACCCGCGCCGCGCCCGACGGTACTAGCAGGCGTGCTGCTCCGCCGATCGTTCGTGCTGGTCTGTCTCGTGCTCGGCCTGGCCGGGATGTGGCTGCCCGCGCTCGCGGCGCCCCGCGGCGAGGTCGTCGTCGTCCCGATCGACGGCGAGATCGACGAGGGGATGGCGCACCTGGTGCAGCGGGCGGTCGCCGATGCACAGGCCTCGGGAGCCCGCGCGATCGTCCTCGACGTCAACACGTTCGGCGGCCTGGTCGCGGCCGCGACCGAGATCCGCGACAGCCTGCTCGCGAGCACCGTACCCGTCGACGCGTACGTGCAGCGGGGCTGGTCGGCCGGCGCGCTGATCTCGCTCTCCGCCTCGCGCATCGTGATGGCGCCCGGCGCGTCGATCGGCGCCGCCCAGCCGATCCCGAAGACGGTGAAGACCGTCTCGGCGCTGCGCGCGGAGTTCGAATCGACGGCTGCGCGCTGGCACCGCGATCCGCGGCTGGCTGCCGCGATGGTCGACGCCGACGTCGCCGAACCGATCTACAAACAACCGGGCGCGATCCTGACGCTGACCGCCGATGAGGCGCGCGGTGCCGGATACTCCGAGGCGACGGTACCGACGTTCGGCGCGGCGCTGACCCGCTTCGGCATCGCCGGCGTCCCGCAGACCCGCGCGAGCTACTCGTTCGGTGAAGAGATCGCGCGCGTCGCGACCAATCCCGAGGTGAGTGGGATCTTGCTCGCGGTCGGCTTCTTGGGGCTGCTCATCGAGTTGCAGACGCTGCACGGCATCGCCGGCGCCGTTGGTGTTGGCGCGCTGGCGCTGTTCTTCGGCACACACGTCTATGCCGGATTTTCCAACGGCCTGGTGCTCGGGCTCGCGCTGATCGGCGTGCTGCTGATCCTCTTCGAACTCCACATCGTCCCCGGTCACGGCGTGGCGGGCTCGGTCGGCGTCATCGCGCTCGTGGTTGCGATCTTGCTCGCGTTCGGGATCCCATTCTTCTTCGTCGCCCTGCAGGCGCTGGCGGTCGCGATCGTGCTCAGCGCGATCGCGTTCGTGCTCGCACAGAAGGTCCTGCCCGAGAACGCGTTCGTCAAGCGGCTGACGTTTGCCGACGCGCAGGGCCCCGACTACGTGGCGAGTGAGGACCATCGTGCCTTGCTCGGCGCCACCGGCGTCGCCGAGTCGTTCCTGCGCCCCGCCGGCGTCGCGACGTTCGGCCACCAGCGCGTCGACGTCCTCACCGACGGCGACTTCGTCCCTGCCGGCACCCCGGTCACCGTCACCAAAGTAGAGGGCGCCCGGATCTTCGTCCGTTCGGTTTAACGGCGCTACGCCCCAGGCTCCGCGCCCCCCACGCCGAAGGCGTGGGGCCCCCCATCCGACCTCGCAATGAGCAATTTGGTAGGAGCGCGATCGTCCTGCGCTCGGTCCATCACCGGTTCTTCAGAACGGAGTCTTCATGGTCGCCGTCGTTTCGGTCGCGATCGTCATCGCGATCTTTGTTGGGATCGTCCTGTTCCTGTACTACTTCCCGTTGGCGTTGTGGATTCGGACGATCGCGGCGGGCGTGCCGCTCTCGATCGGGTCGCTGATTCGGATGCGGATCATCGGCGTACCGGCTGGATCGATCGTCGCCAATTTGGTGCGGGCACGCAAGGCCGGCTTGTCGCTGACGGTCGAACAATTGCAATCGCACGTGTTGGCCGGCGGCAATATCGAGAAGTGCACGCTCGCAATGATCGCCGCGCAGCGCGCGCAGATTCCGCTCGAATGGCAACGCGCCGCGGCGATCGACCTCGCGGGACGCGACGTCCTCGAAGCGCTGCAGACCTCCGTCAACCCGAAGGTCATCGAGACGCCGATCTTCCAGGGCGTCGCGCAGAACGGCATTCAGCTCAACGTCAAAGCACGGATCACCGTCCGCTCCAATCTCGACCGCTATGTCGGCGGTGCCGGTGAGCCGACGATCGTCGCGCGCGTCGGCGAAGGCGTCGTCAGCGCAGTCGGCGCCGCCGTCGACCACAAGGAAGTCCTCGAGTATCCCGACCGCATCTCGAAAGCCGTGCTCTCCAAGGGCCTGGACGCCGGGACGGCGTTCGAGATCGTCTCGATCGACATCGCCGACGTCGACGTCGGCAAGAACATCGGCGCCGACCTGCAGACCTCGCAGGCCGAAGCCGACCGGCGCATCGCGCAGGCGAAGGCTTCCGAACGCCAGTACGCCGCGCAGGCCGCCGAGCAAGAGATGAAAGCCGAGACGCAGCGCCAGCGCGCCAAGGTCGTCGAGGCGGAGGCGCAGATCCCCGAAGCGATCGCCGAAGCGTTTCGCTCCGGTCACCTGGGCGTGATGGACTACTACCGGCTCAACAACGTCAAGTCCGACACCGAAATGCGCGGCTCCATCGGCCAGAGCTTGGGTGGCGCCGATAGCGGCGGTCAGCAGCCGCCGTCCGCACCGGGGCCGAGCACGACGCCGTGAACACGGGCGACGTCGTCGCGGTCCTGGTCGCGCTCGCCTTCGTGGGCCCCGCGATCGTGCGGGCAATGCGCCGCGCCGGTTCCGCGTCACAGCCTCGAGCGCAACCTCAGCCGCAACCGCAACCCCGGCCCGTGCTGCAGCCGCGTCCGGTGCCCGCTCCGGCACCGGCACCGGCGGCCGCCGCGTTCCCGCCCCCGCCGCTCGCGCGGCGGCCGGTCCGGGCCGTTGCCCCGCCCGGCTCGTTTGCTCCGGCGCTACGGCCGCGTGGCCCGAGCCTCGCCGACGCGCTGGCCGACCCAACGCAGATCCGCTCCGCGGTCATCCTGGCCGAGGTGCTGGGTCCGCCGGTCTCGATGCGGTGACACCTTCCGGGCGCCGGACACGTTGAAACCGGAGATGCCGTCGATCACCAGCGAGGCGACTTTCGACCTCGGCGGGCTCTCCGATCCGATCCGCTTGTGCGGTTTCCGCGACCAGAACCTCAACGCGCTCGAAGCGCTCGTCCCCGTCGTCCTGCGGCTCGATGGCGACCGCGTGCACCTCAGCGGCGATCGCAGCGCCGTGCGGCGCGCCGAGGGCGTCCTGGCGGCGATGTTGACCGCCGCGCGCGCGGGCACGCAGGTGACGCCGGACGACGTCGCCTTGGCCGTGCGCTCGGCGGCGGGGACGGCGAACGGGGACGGCGCGATTCCGCCCACGCTGGTCACCACTGCGCGCGGCCGCGAGGTACGGCCGAAGACCGCCGGGCAGCGCGCGCTGGCGGCGGCGATCGAAGCCAACACGCTCACCTTCGCGATCGGGCCGGCCGGGACGGGCAAGACGTTCCTTGCGATCGTGATGGCGGTGCGCGCGCTGCGCAACCGCGAGGTCTCGCGCATCGTGCTGAGCCGTCCGGCGGTCGAGGCCGGTGAGAAGTTGGGCTTCTTGCCCGGTGATCTCAAAGAGAAGGTCGACCCATACTTGCGCCCGCTCTACGACGCGCTGCAAGAGCTGCTCGACGAATCAACGACGCAGAAGTACCTCGAGCGCGGCACCATCGAAGTCGCGCCGATCGCGTACATGCGCGGGCGCACGCTCGCCGACGCGTTCGTCATCCTCGACGAGGCGCAGAACGCCACCGTCGAGCAGCTGAAGATGTTCCTCACGCGTTTGGGCCAGAACTCGCGCATGGTCGTCAACGGCGACGACACGCAGATCGATCTCCCCCGCGGGGCGCGCAGCGGGCTGCTCGATGCCGAACGGCTCTTCGAGGGGGTCGACGACATCGGGATCGTACGGCTCGACGAGAGCGACGTCGTGCGCCATCCGCTGGTCGGCCGGATCATCGCCGCGTATAATCGCCTCTCGCGCGAACGCGGCGAGTGATCTATCTCGACAACCAGACCCGCGGCAGCGGTCTGGACGCGCGTGCCGCCGCGCGCGTCCTCGAGCGCTTGCTCGACGAGATCGACGAACATGGCACGAGCATCTCGCTCACGTTCGTGCGCGACCCGGCGATGCGTGAGCTCAACCGCGAGCATCGCGGCAAAGACGCGCCGACCGACGTGCTCAGCTTCCCGCTCCATCCGCCCGAAGCGTTCGTGCGCAGCGGCCGTACGCACGCGCTCGCGCGCGGTGACGACCAGGCCGAGCGGATGCTGGGGGACATCGTCGTCAGCGTCGACACGGCCGCCCGCCAAGCGGCCGAGTACGACGCGCCGCTGGGGCGCGAAGTGGAGCGCCTCTTGATCCACGCGGTGCTGCACTTGGCGGGCCACGATCATATGGAACCTGGCGAGCGCGCGCTGATGGAAGGGGAAGAACGCCGTTTGGCGGCGGCGATCGGAATGCCGTGGCCCTATCTCGAAACGCCGGTGTGATGATCCGTTCGCTCGCCCCGATGCTCGCGCTGGCCCTCCTCGGCGCAGCGGCCGCGCCCTCGCCGCTCCCGACGGCGCCGGCGACCGCGCCACCGCAGCCCCCGACGGCGCAGGAAGCGCGTGCGCACTGGCCGGTCGAGGGTGCGCCCGACGCAGTGCAGGCGCTGCTCGACCGCGGCGTGATGATGCTCTACGCGTTCGATACCGGCGAGGCGCGGGTCGCGTTCGGACAAGCGCTCGTGCACGATCCCGACGTCGCGCTCGCGTATTGGGGCGAGGCCGAGGCCGACACGATCGACATCAATGAGGCGCAGTCGAGCGCCGGTGATCAGCGCGGCGCCGATGCCGTCGCGGCCGGGCGGCGCCACCTCGCGCACGCGAGCCCGACGGAACGGATGCTGATCGAGGCGATCGCGCAGCGCTACGGCCGCGGCAACAAACAACAGCGCTTCGATCGCTATGCCGAAGCACTGAGCAGCTGGACGCAGGCGCATCGCGACGATCCGAACGTGCTCACGGTCGCCGCCTACGCGCGCTGGAATGCGAGCGGTGATCTGCTCGACGCGCACGCGACGCCGACCGCGAAGGCGCGCGAAATCCTGACCGACCTCGACGCCGCGCTCGCACTCGATCCGACCAACCTGGGCGCGCACCACCTGCGCATCCATCTGCTCGAGGAGACGAATCGCGCCCAAGCGGCGGTGCCCGATGCGACCGCGCTGGCCTCGTACGCATATCCGCCCGGTACCTCGCACCTGATCCACATGCCGGGCCACATCTGGTCGCGCGTCGGTGATTACACGAAGCTGATCGACGACAACGAGCGCGCCGTCGCCAACGACCAG
>JBEKAU010000007.1:0-13965 GCA_050015755.1 Vulcanimicrobiaceae bacterium
GCTGGCGGCGCAGCACGCCGACGAACTGCACGGAAACTTCGGTTTCCACGCTGTGCGACGTTTGCCGGGGAACGTCGGCTATCTCGACTTCCGGTACTTCTCGGGCGATGCCGCGGTCGGCGGCGCGATCGCGGCGGCGATGACGTTCGTCGCCAATACCGACGCGCTGATCATCGACCTCCGTCACAACGGCGGGGGCGCCACCACGGCTGCCCAGACGCTGGAAGCATACTTCTTTGCCGACCAGCAACAGCTCACGTCGCTCATGCTGCGCGATCCCGCGACCGGCGTCGTGCACGAGCAGCAGCAGTACACGGCGGCGACGGTCGCCGGGCCGCTGTACCTGGACAAGCCGATCTACATCCTCACCGGCGAGCGCACGTTTTCGTGTGCCGAACAGTTCACCTACGACCTGCGCAATCTCAAGCGCGTGACGATCGTGGGCCAGACGACCGGCGGCGGCGCGAACCCCGGTGACATGCTCCCGCTCGGGTCGAGCTTCGCGCTCTTCGTCCCGACCGGCCGTGCCTACAGCCCGGTGACGAAGACCAATTGGGAGGGGACCGGTATCGCGCCCGATGTCGCGGTGCCGACCGCCGATGCGCTCCCGCGAGCCTACGTCCTGGCACTGGATGCGCTGGAGAAGAAGCAACGCGATGCCGAGCTTCAGGCGGAAGCCACGCGCGCCAAGGCCGATCCCGCGACGGCTCTGGCAGACGGCGAGTAGCAGCGGCGGAGGCTGACCGCATCGCTCGTAGCGAAACGGGCGGCATGCAGCGTCTCCTCCGCCTTCTCAGCTCGCTCGCTCTGATCGTTGCCTTCGTCCCGACCGCGCCGGTGGCCGCGCAGCCGAATGCCGACGCGCAGTACACCGCGCTGGCGAAGTCGTACTTCGCGGCGACGTTCCGTGCCAATCCGGTCAACGCGACCGCCACCGGCGTGCACGACTACGACGAACTGCTCGGCTCGTACGGCGCGGCCGATTACGCCGCGGAGCTGAATCGCGACCGCGCGACGCTGCGCGCCCTAGCGGGGATCGACGCGAGCGCGCTCTCGCCGCGGGTGCACCTGGATGCGCAGATGCTGGCGAACGCGCTGCACGACGACCTGCTCATCAACGGGACGATGGCGATGTGGCGCCATCAGCCCGATGGGTACGCGCAGACGGCGGCCAGCGGCGTCTTCCTGCTCATCTCGCGCGACTTCGCACCGGCGAGCGTGCGGCTGCGCGATGCGATCGCGCGCGAGAACGCGATGCCGCGGCTCTACGCGCAGGCGCGGGCGAATCTCACCGCGGTGGACCGCGACACGGCGACCATCGCGGTGGAGGACGCGGGCGGGAGCGTCGATCTATTCGCGACGACGATCCCGCAGGCGTTCGCCGGGGTCGGCGACGCCGCGACCCGTGCCCAGTTCCGCCGCTCGACCGCCGTCGCGGTCGCCGCCACGAAGGCGTACGTCGCCTACCTCAAGTCGACGTGGATCGCGCACCCGAAGGGGACCTACGCGATCGGCGCGGCCAATTACAGTGCGCGGCTGAAATACGAAGAGGGCGTCGACCTGCCGCTGAGCCAATACCTCGCGATCGGCGAAAAGGCGCTCGCGCAGACGCACGCGCAGATGATCGCCGAAGCCGCGATCATCCATCCCGGCGCGAGCGTGACGCAGGTGATCGCCGAGCTGTCGCGCCGCCATCCGACTGCCGCCGGTCTCATCCCGGCTGCGCAAAGCGACCTGGTGAAGCTGCGCGCGTTCGTCATCGCGCACCACATCATCGATCTGCCGCCCGACGCGCTGATCCGCGTCACTCCGACGCCGCCGTTCATGCGCTCGACGACCGAGGCGGCGGAAGACTCGCCCGGGCCGCTCGAGCAGGTCGCGAAACAGGCGTATTACTACGTCACGCCGGTCGATCCGCACGATCCGCCCAAGGTGCAACAGGACTACCTGGCCTCGTTCAACGACTTCGAGCGTCCGATCGTCTCGGCGCACGAAGTGTATCCCGGCCACTTCACCAATTTCGTCATCGACCGGCACCTGCCGCTGACGCTGAGCGAGAAGCTGCTCACGGCGACCTCGTTCGTCGAGGGTTGGGCGCACTACGACGAGCAGATGATGGTCGACCAGGGCTGGGGGAACGGCGATCCGCGGGTGCGCTTCATGCAGCTGCGCGAGGCGATCTGGCGCAATGCGCGTTTCGTCGCCGGCGTGAAGCTGCACACGCAAGGGATGACCGTGCCGCAGGCGGTCGCGTTCTTCGAAACGCAGGCCTTCCTCGATAAGGCCAACGCGCGCGCCGAAGCGTACCGCGGGACGCAGGACGCGACCTACGGCTACTACACGCTCGGCAAGATGGAGATCCTCAAGCTGCGCGCGGACTACCGCAAGAAGCTCGGATCGGCGTTCACGCTGGCGCGCTTCCACCACGACCTCTTGCAGTACGGCGATCCGGCGCTGCCGCTGCTGCGTCCGCTCTTGCTCGGCTCGTCCGACGACGGGAAGATCTTGCCGGGGCTCTGAGGTGCGCCGCCTCGTCGTCACCCTGCTGGTCGCACTCGGTGCCGCGCTTGCGCTCGCGCTGATCCTCGCCCGGCCGGTGATGGTCTCCGAGGACGGCAACGCGGCGGTCAGCGTCTACGACGGCGACGCCGCGCACGTGACGCTGGACGATCTGCAGAAGCCGCAGGCTCCGTTCGTCCCGCTCGGCGTCGCTGCGCCGAGCGAGGACCGGTGGCTGCGGCTGCAGCTGCAAGTGCCCGATCGCGAGGACCTCTACGTCATCGAACGCGACGGGCCGGTGCCCGACGCGACGCTGATGGCGCAGCTCGACGGGCGCGTGATCGACCAGCCCAGCGGCGACCGCGTCCCACTCGAGTTGCGTCCGATCCCCTCGCTCAACGCGAGCTTCCAGGTGCCGCCGGAAGCGCTGCGCGGCGCGCCGCTCTACGTGCACGAGCACGGCGGTACGGCGGCGGCGTACCGCGTGCTGACGAGTGCCGATTTCTACGCCGAGGTCGGGACGGTGCGCATCATCGTCGGCCTGTACCTGGGCGTGCTGCTCGCGGTCGGCGTCTACCATCTGCTGATGTTCGGCGTGCTGGGCGGGGCCGATCTGCTCGCCTTCGGCGCGTACGCCTCGGCGCTCGCGCTGCTCGAGCTCGCCCGCACGCGCTACGTCGACGTGATCGTCCCGACGGTCGCGGTCGATCCGGCGATGGCGATCGGGACCGCTTGGGCACTCGTCGGCGTCGCCGGTTACGCGGTGTTCGCGACGTTCCTACGCCTACCGGCGACGCAACTGCGGCTCGACGGCGCGCTGCGCGCGACGACCGTCGTCTTGGTCCTGCTCGCGCTGCTCTCGGCGGTGCCGACGCTGCACGAACTCGGGATGCTGCTGCCGCTCCTCGCGCTGGGCTGGCTTGCGATCGCGCTGGCCGGCGCGGTGCAGGCGGTGCGCGCCGGACAACGGCCGGCGATCTTCACCCTGGTCGCGTTCGGCGGCTTGTTCGCGGGGCTTGCGATCGCGCAAGCAAAGGCGTTCTGGCCGGCGCTGCCGGATTTTGCCGCAGTCGGTTTCGAGGCCGGCTCGGCGTTCGGGGCGCTGACGCTCGCGCTCGGGATCGCCGACCGCATTCGCACCGCAAACGAGATGCGCGATCACGCGCAACGCGTGGCGATCGCGGAGGAGCACGCCCTCAACGTCGCCTATGCGCGCTTCGTCCCGCGCGAGTTTCTCGAACTGCTCGGCCGCCGCGACATCCGCGAGGTGCGGCTGGGCGATCAATTGCAGACGGAAACGACGATTCTGTTCGCCGACGTGCGCTCGTTCACGACGTTGAGCGAGACGATGTCGCCGTCGGATACGTTCGGTTTCCTCAACGGCATCTTGGCGCGGATCGGCCCGGTCGTGCGGGCACACGGCGGGATCGTCGACAAGTTCCTGGGCGACGCGATCATGGCGCTCTTCCCGGGGACGCACACGGCCGGCGCCGCCGTGCGCGCGGCGATCGAGATCCAGCGTGCGGCCGATGCGCTCAACGCCGAGCGCATCGAGCGCGGCCGAACGCCCTTCGCGCTCGGTGTCGGGCTCCATCGCGGCTCGACGATGCTCGGCACGATCGGTGAGGCCGAGCGGATGGACGGCAGCGTCATCGGCGACACCGTCAATCTCGCCTCGCGGGTCGAGGGTCTGACGAAGCGCTATGGTGCGCGCATCTTGGCGACCGAGGCCGTCGCCGCGACGCTGCCGCCGGACGCCGACGTGCACACGCGTCCCCTCGGGCGCGTGGCGGTCGCGGGCAAACGGGTCGGCGTCGCGCTGGTGGAGATCGTCGACGCCGATCCAGCCGCGCTGCGCGAGGCGAAGTCCGCCTCGGCGGCGACCTTCGCGCGTGCGGTGGCCGCGCTGACGGCCGGCGCATTCGCCGACGCCGAGAGCGGCTTCGCCGCGGTGCTCGACGCGACGCCCGACGACGGACCGGCCGCATTTCTGCGCGAACGCGCCGCGGCGCTGCGCACGGCGGGCGCTCCCTGGGACGGCGTCGACAGCTTTCTCACGAAATGACGCGAGGAACGCGGAGCACTTCTCGCGCAGTGGCGTGCATGCGATTCGGCGCGTTGGCGTTGGCGATCATCGGGTGTGCCGTCCTCGCGGGACCGCCGCCCGCGCACGCGCAGGCGTGCCGTGCGCGCTTCAGCGACGTGCAGTGCTATCTCGGCCCGCCGCAGCTGGGTCTGACGAAAGCCGTCATCCTCGCCGGCGGCGGGACGCCCACAACATTCCACACCGCGACGCTGCTGGTCGCGCTCGAAGGCAAGAACGCCGACGCCGAAAAGGCCGCGCTCGTGCAGCGCTTCGGTCAGGAAGCCGTCGACGAGTTCCTCGCCGCGTCCGACTTCGCGATCCAAGACGGTGCCGCACTCGCCGCCGCGCACGGCGTCACGCTGCCGGCGAAACCGTCACCCTCGCCGAGTGACCCACGCGCGCTCGCCGCTGCGCTGACCGCAGCCGGTGTCTACGACAGCAAACACGACTTCGACACCGAGTACATGATCGATCATCTGCTCAGCCACCCGATCCACGAGCAAGTGATGAACGACATCGACGCCAAACTCGGCAAGCGCGCCGACGCGTACTATCACGCCGTGTTCGCGGTCCTCATCTCCGACCTGCGCCGCTAGCGCTGGGGCCGCGGCTGGGCCGGCGGCGTCGCTACCGGACCGGTCGGCGCCGTCAGGGGCGTCATGGTTGCCATCGTCGGGCAGAACGCTTGCAAGGCGCTGACGGCGTCGGGGCGGTCCGGCGTCGTATCGAGGTGGATGTAGCTTGCGAAGCCGTAGCCCGGCATCGCGATCGCAATCGCCATGTGGAAAACCATGGGGAGACCGTACAACGTATGCCGCTCTGTCCAGTGATAGCTCGGCCGACCGTTGCACATCGCGCCGGCCCCATCGTCGACGACCGCAATTCCCGTCTTGCGCGCGGTGTCCATTCGAAGCCGTGCCTGGCCGGCCGGATCCATCGTGTTCGAGAACCCTCCGCTGATCAGGAACTCCTGAGGCCCGCCGGTCGGGTCGACCACTTGGAACTGGACGCCCATACGCGAGGGAACACGCGGCCAGCCCGTTGGACCTGCCGCGGTGAAGCCGATCGGCCCGGCAAGCGGAATGACCCAACCCTTCGGGTCCAGCGGCGTGCTGCCGGCCGGTTGTGCCGACGACGGTTGCGCTGACGACGGCCGTGCCGACACGTACGCGGGCGCCGAGAGCGGGGTGTCCGATGCGCAGAAGTCGCGCAAGAAGCTGATCGCATCCGGGCGATCCTGGTCCGCCGCGGGACGGGCGTAGGTCACGACGGCGAGCCCGGCGGCGACCGGTTCCATCACGAGGTGGGACACCGTCGGGGCGCCTCCCTCGACGTCGCTCACTGTCCAGCGATGCGTCGGCCGGGCGCCGCAGACCGTCCCGGCGCCGTCGTCGACGACGGTCGCGCCTCGGTGGCGCGCATCGTCCATCATCGTCGCGGCACGCGCTTCGAGGTCGGCGGCACGCGCGGCGGCCAGGCCGCCGAAGGTCAGCACGTGGCGGTTGTTGTCGGTCGCCACGAACGACGTCGCCTTGGCGTTGGGATCGAACGCGTTCTGCCAGCCGATGGGCGCGATGAACGAATAGTGGATCGGGATGAAGAGGGTGACGGCCTGCTGCATCGGCGTGAGCGAGGGTGCGACGTCCGCCAGTGCCGGGCCGGGTGTGACGGCGATCGCGACGAGCGATGCGAACGCGGCGAAACGACGAAGCGGCATCATGGTGCGGACGGCGCCGCGGGAAGGCGACACGCGGCGGTCAGCGCGCGTTCGGCGTTGGGATCGGCCGGATGGCCGCTGGGGCGCGTATAGGTCATCGCGAGCAGGGCGTGTTCGCGATACGCCAGCCCCAACTCGACGACGGTTGCGCTCGTCTGCACATCGATGAGCCGCACCGTGCCCGGACCGCACGGCTGCGTCGCGTCGGAGGTGATCGTTCCCGCCGGGATCAGCGCGTGTTCGTCGTCGGGCACGCCGCTGGGGTCGGTGACGATGCGAAAGGCATAGTTCATCGTTGAACTGCCATCCGGTGAGGCGAGCCGCAGGCCGCCGGCCGAGGCACCGGGAGTGCGCGTCCAGCCGGGCAGAAGCGGGCCCTGCGCGACCGTCGGACACAGTCCGGCGAGCAGGTTGAGCGCGTCCGCGCGGGGTGCTACCGCGGCGGGGTGCGTGTACATGCCGAGCACGAACGCATTGCCCGCCGAGATGAGGATGGTGTGCATCACCGTCGCGTGCTCGCCGGCCCCGCGCGCCGTCCATTGCAGCGCAGGTTGCCCGCACACGGTCGTCGTCGTCTCGTCGGTGATCGTGTTGCCGCGGCGCTGCTGCGTCTTGAACTCGTCCGCTTGCACCTGCAGGGTGGGCATCGTCGGTTCGCGGACGGGCAACGCCGAGATCAGGTGCGAGTTTCGGTCGGCGTCGGTGAACATGGCCATGCGGCCGCCCCCCGGCGGTTCCGGCGGTTCGCGCCAACCGGCGGGCAGGGCGAAGGCGAACGTCGGGAGGTCTCCGGCGCGCGGCACCGCGGATGTTGACCCGATCGACGCGGCGGCATCGGCCGTCGGACAGAAGTCTCGCTCGAATGCCATCGCGTCCGGGCGATCCGGGTCGACGGTCGGGTGCACGTAGGCCACGATCACGAGGCCGGCCGGGACCGGTTCGATCACCACGTGGGTGATGAACGGGATGCCGTTTCGCTCGCTCTGCACCGTCCAACGGTGCGAGGGGCGACCCGCACATGCGACGGATGCGGCGCCGTCGACGACGGTTCCACCCTTCTGTCGAGCGACTTCCATCAGCGTCGCGGCGAGCTGCTCGACGTCCGTGCTCGTACCGGCCATCCCGCTGAACACCATGACGTGCGTCGGCCGCTGCGCGAAGCTCAAGATCATCGCGGTGGGCGCGGACGCGGACGGCGGAAGGGTCTGCCATCCCGGCGGCGCGGGAAACGAGTAGCGGAAGGGCTGCAGCACGGTGACGAGACTCATCGCGGGCGTCGCAGCGACCTGGGCCCCGGCCGATCCGGACGACTCGCAGATGGCGGAAAGCAAGGCGAGGCACGAGACGACGACCCGAGTGCGCACCCCCTACCATCGGCAGATTCGCTGACGAACGCAAGCCTCCGCGAGGCCTGCATCGTTGTTACCGGACGATCGTCCTCTCGCGATAGATGGTGCCTTCGCGCGCCAAGCGGCGCCAGGGACGAGCCTTCTCGAGCGGCACGGCAAACGTCGGATCAGTCGTGTCGAGGCGTGCGAGGGCAAACGTGGCCACGGGTGCTGCGGCGCAGCGGTCGATCCAAGAGCCGTCGGGGCCGATCACGCCCGATGGCAGCGATTCGGCAAACTGCGCCGGCACGGAGACGCTGACCCAGTAGCAATTCATGGCGGCGTGCGCTTGCGCCAGCACGCCGAACATCGCGTCCTTCGAATGTGAGGAGAACAGCAGGCAATCGACGCCGAGCCGTTCGTACTCGAGAAAGACTTCCGGGAAATTGATCTCGATGCAGAGGGCGCAGCCGAAGCGAAGGCCGCGTGCATCGAAAACGAGCGGCGCGAAACCCGGGCTATAGTGGTTCTGGATCTCGTTGTACGAACACAATCGCTTGTCGTAACGGCCGGCGATCTCGCCCAGATCGGAGACGACGTAGACGCTGTTGCGTGGACGATGCTCTCCGCTGATCGGTCGGTTCGAGCCGAAAACGGTCCAGAGCCGGAGTTCGCGAGCAAGAACGGCGATCTGCTCGAGCTCTCCCTGCAGCAGGTCCCAGTCCTGCTCGGGGAACGTCGGGTATCCCGAGGCCGCACCTTCGGGAAAATGGACCAGGTCCGCTCCGGCCAGCCGCGCCGCGCGCATGACGGCGCGAATACTCGCACCGTTCTCCGCGGCATCGTGGGTCACGGGGGTTTGGGCGGTGGCAATCAACATCGGTCGATGATACGAAGCGACGGTGGGCCGGCGTCAGCCGATCAAGAACGGGTTGTCGCGGCGTTCGGTGCCGATGGTCGTCGCGGGGCCGTGGCCCGGGACGACGGTTGCGGCGTCGTCGTAGACGAACAGCTTGGTGCGGATCGAGTGGACGATGTCTTCGAGCGAGGTCCCGCCCAGGTCCCAGCGGCCGACCGCGCCGCGGAAGAGGGTATCGCCGGTGAAGAGCATCGTGC
The DNA here is from genome assembly GCA_050015755.1 of Vulcanimicrobiaceae bacterium. GTDB lineage: Bacteria > Vulcanimicrobiota > Vulcanimicrobiia > Vulcanimicrobiales > Vulcanimicrobiaceae > Vulcanimicrobium. The sequence continues at coordinate 8,747 of JBEKAU010000007.1, forward strand.
GGCCGTCGGCTTCGAGCGCGAACGACGTCGAGCCGGGTGTGTGGCCCGGCGTGTGCACGCAGCGCAGCGCGATCGCGCCGGCCCGCAGTTCATCGCCGTCGGTCAGGTCGCCGTCGAGCGCGACGATCTGCGGCGGCGTGATCATCCCGAGATAGCGCGCCTGCTGTGCGAGCGTCGCGTAGAGCGGTAGGTCGGCGTGGTGCAGCAGTGCCTGCGCACCGGTGCGCTCGCGCAGCGGGCCGACCGATCCGATGTGGTCGACGTGCGCGTGGGTGTGGACCAGCCAGCGCGCCGTCAAGCCGTGCGCCTCGAGCCGCTGCGCGATCGCGGGCACCTCGTCGCCGCCGTCGATCACGATCGCCTCGCCGGACGCCGGGTCGCCGAGGATCGTGCAGTTGCAGCCCAACATGCCGACCGGGAAGGTCTCGACGATCATACGCCGATCCCGAAATCGCGATACGCGCGGTCGAAGTACCCCAGCGGCGCACCTTCGCGATGGCCCGCTTCCAGCACCGTGCCCAGGAAGATCGTGTGCGTCGAGGCGGTCAACTCTTCGGTCAGCTCGCAGTCGACGTGGGCCAGCGTGCCGGTGAGGATCGGCGAGCCGCTGGGGCCGAGCCGATAGTCGACCCCCTCGAAGCGCGACTGCGGTTCACCGCCCGCGAAGCGCTCCGCCAAGGCGCGCTGCTCGAGCGCCAGGATGTTGGCGCAGAAGCGCTGCGAGATCGTGATCAGCGGATGCGCGCGCGCGGCGCGGTTGACGCAGATCAGCACCATCGGCGGTTCGGCCGACACGCTCGCGAACGCGTTGACGGTGAAGCCGTGAATCTTCCCCTCGTGGGCGGTCGTCACGATCGTCACCCCGGTCGGGAAGCACCGCATCGCAGAGCGGAAGTCTTCAGTCGACGCGCGCACCGATGCCGATTCCGTCGCCGATCGGAAGAATCGTCGCGTCCAGGTCGGGATGTTCGAGGAAGGCTGCGTTGAACGCGCGGATCGCGCGCGTATCGGCGTCGTCCTTGCTGGTCGGCGCAGCCGCGGCGCGGCCGTGCCAGAGCAGGTTGTCGACGACGACGATCCCCGAGCGCTTGAGCATCGGGATCACCGCCTCGAGATAGTCCTCGTACTCGGTCTTGACCGCGTCGATGAACACGATGTCGAGGTTGCGCTGCGGGAACCACTCGAGGACCTCGAGCGCCGGCTGGTTGATGATCTCGACCCGCTGCTCGACCCCGGCGCGCCGGAAATACGAGGCCGCGATCTCGGTGCGCTCGATGTCGGGGTCGATCGTCCAGATGTGGCCGGCCGGGGGCAGGGCCAATGCCATCCACAGGGTCGAGTAGCCGTAGGCCGTTCCGAGCTCCAAGATGCGGTTCGCCTGCATGCAGTGGACCAGCACCGAAAGGAGGCGACCGGCGGCCCGGTCGACGATCGGAATCCCTTCGCGCGTGCCGTGCTGTTCCAGTTCCAGGAGCAGCGGCGCCGGCTCATCGTGGAGCCGCGCGAGGTAGGACAGATCACGCACGATAGGTCATGTTTGCCGCTCGCCGTGGGCGGGAACCTGCCGGACGCGTCGGAGCGCCCGTCGAACGCTCCACAGGACTCGCACTACCAGGAGGCTTCCGTTGGCAACGCTCGTTCAGCAATCATACACGCCGAAGAAGTTCGATCTCTCCGGTCTTCAGGGGATCTCGGACAACACACTCCAGGTCCACTTCGGCCTGTACGAAGGCTACGTCAAGAACACCAATCTGCTCAATGAGCAGATTGCCGACCAGATCAAAGCCGGCACCGCGGCCGGCGCGAACCCCGGCTTCGCGGAGATCACCCGCCGCCTCGGCTTCGAGTACAACGGCATGGTCCTGCACGAGTACTACTTCGGGAACATGACCAAGAACGCCGGCGGCAGCCCCGGGGCCGGGCTCCAGGAGTCGCTGGGCGGCGTCTACGGCGACTTCGATACGTGGAAGAAGGACTTCGCCGCCACCGGCGCCATGCGCGGCGTGGGCTGGGCGATCGCCTACTTCGATCCCGCGAGCGGTCGCGTCACCAACCACTGGATCACGCTGCACGAGGACGGCAACGTCGCCGGCTACCAGCCGTTGCTGGTCATGGACGTGTGGGAGCACGCGTGGCTGCTCGACTACAAGCCGGCTGACCGGCCCAAGTACATCGAGTCGTTCTTCGCCAACGTCGACTGGAGTGTCGTCGAGAAGCGCCTGAACGCCGCCAAAGCCGCCGCCGCGCACTGACGGCGACGGCGTGGTAGAAAGGGGACAGCTCCGGCTCTTCCCGCTCAACACCGTGCTCTTTCCGGGTGCGGTGTTGAATCTCCACGTCTTCGAAGAACGCTATCGCGCGATGATCGCCGAATGCCTCGACGCGGGCGAGGCATTCGGCGTCGTGCTGATTCGCGACGGCCGTGAGGCCGGCGATCCCGACGTGACCCCGCACGACATCGGCACGACCGCCGAGATCGCCGAGGTCACGCCGCTCCCCGCGGGACGCTACTACATCAGCACGACCGGGCGGCGGCGCTTTCGCATCGCGCGCATCGTCAGCCGCGAGCCCTTCCTGCGCGCCGACGTCGAGTTCCTCGACGAGGCCGTCGAAGGCGAGCGCGAACCCTCGAGCACGCAAGAGCCGCGCGCCGACGACCTGACCCTGCGCGTGCGCGGCGAGTTCGACGAGTACGTGAAGTTGCTGGTCGCGTTCTCCGGCCGTTCCGGCACGATCGAGGTGCCGAGCGATCCGATCGACGCCAGTTACGTCGTCGGCGACGCACTGCAAGTCGCCGACGCGCTCAAGCAGCGGCTGCTCGAACTGCGCAGCGCCGAAGCGCGCTTGGCGGCCGAACTTGGTTTCCTGCGCCGGCTGCTGCCACAGTTGCGCCAGTTGGTCGAGCGCAAGCGCACGCACGAGCGCGTCGTCCGCGACGACAAGCCCGGCGGCGGGTTTCGCGCTCACCAAGAACACCTCTTCGGCAAGCACTTCTCCCAAAATTAGTCCGTGAGCATCTCGGCCGCGTGGACGACGTTGCGCAACAGGGCGACGTTGGTGACGGGACCGACGCCGCCGGGAACCGGCGTGAGTTCGCCGGCGACGTCCGCGACGGCGGGATCGACGTCGCCGAGCAGCACGCCGTCGACGAAGGTCGTGCCGACGTCGATGACGGTCGCACCGGGCCGTACCATCTCCGGTTGGATCAGCCCGGGTACACCGGCTGCGACGACCAGCACGTCGGCATCGCGCACGTGATGCGCGAGATCGGCGGTCTCCTTGTGCGTAACGCTCACCGTGCCACCGCGCGCGAGCAACAGCAGCGAGACCGGCAGCCCAACCACGTTGGAGCGGCCGACGACGACGCAGTGCGCGCCGCGCAGCGGCCACCGCGACGAGCGCTCGAGCAGCAGCAGCACCGCGAGCGGCGTCGCCGGGATGAAGGCGGTATGATGCGCGAATGCCAGCCGCCCGAGGTTGATCGGGTTGGCGCCGTCGACGTCCTTGTCGGGCGGCATCGCCTCGGCGACGCGGCGAATTCCCAGGTGCGGCGGCAAGGGCTGTTGCAGGATGATGCCGTGGACGAGCGGATCGTCGCCGAGCGATTGCAACTGGGCGCGCACCACGGCTTCGTCGGCGCTGGCCGGCAACGCGGATACCATCACATCGACGCCGATCTTCGTCCCGACTCGTTCGATGCTGCGCACGTAGGCGACGCTGGCGGCGTCCTCGCCGACGATCGCGACGACCAGTCGCGGAGCGACGCCGCGCGCGCGCAGGCGCTGCGCGCGCAAGGCGATCTCCTCGCGCAGCTCGCTCGCGAGCGCGCGGCCGTCCAAGACTCGTGCCGACATCGCTCGCGCGTTTCGGGCGGTTAGGAGACGTGCCCTTGGAACGCGTGCGGCGGACCGTCAGCGTGGGCACGAGCTTCGAGCTGGCGGCGCTCGAGGATGCCCTGCTCGGTTTCCACCGCCTCTACAACGTCCGCCCTGATCGCGTGCTGTGCGCCCCCGACGTGCTGCTGCGGCTGGCCGCGCTGACCGCACGCGAAGGCGACGACGCGCTTCGCCGCGATCTGCGCTGGTCGGGGATCCGGGTCACCTCAGCGATCCTCGCTCCCGGTACGCTGGTGCTCGAAGGTGAGGTCGACGACGTCAAGATGGGCGATTGGTGACGAGAAACGCCTCGAGCGCGCGTGCGAAGGCAGCCGGCTCTTCGACCATCGGAAGATGTCCGCTGCGCTCGAGGATCGTGACCACGGCCTGCGGGTAGACGCGACGAACGGTCTCGAGCGCGGTGATCGGGAGGTAGCGGTCGGCGCGGCCCCAGACGCACAGCACCGGGCCCGCGTAGCGGGCGAAGCTCGCCAGCTGGGCACGGTGCCGGCCGGCTGAGGTCAGGGCGGGGAGTCCGGCGGCGTAGACGCGCGCGAAGGCGCGGCGCAGTGCGCGGTCGGAGGCCAGGCGGTAGGCGTGCGCGACGGCGGCCGGGTCGAGCGAGGCGGGGTCGGCGACGCTGCCGCGCAGGGTGGCTGCGACCAGCGCTCGCCGCGGCGGCAGCAAGAAGAGCGGCTCGACGACGCGGGCGACCAGCGCCAGCGCGAGGTGCCGCCGCGGGTGGGCGAATCCGGCCGGTGCCACCAGGGCGAGCTGCGAGACCCGCTCGGGATGGACACCCGCCAAGTCGGCTGCGAGCAGACCGCCGAGCGAGTGGCCGACCAGCGCGAGGCGGCCGCCGAGCTGGGCGACGACGTCGGTGAGCACGTGGCGGAAGAAGGCGGCGTCGTAGCGCGCGGCCGGCTTCGCGCTGGCCCCGAAGCCGGGCAGGTCGAGCGCGATCCAACGTCGCCCGGGCGGCAAGAGCGGCACGAGGCGGCCCCAGGCGAGCTCCGACCAGAGGCCCAGGCCGTGAAGCAGCAACACCGGCGGACCGTCGGACGTCCCGGCCTCGAAGGCGGCCAGCGCGAGACCCGCCGCCCGCAGCGACAACGGTCGCCAGCCGGGCGGAGCGTCGGCGTTCAGCACGAAGGCTCCGCTGTGCCTCGGGTCCCGCTCGTTCTGGTCGTGCTGCTTCTCCTGTGTGGGTGTTACGACACGCCCGACACCGGCAGCGGCCCCGGCGGTGGCGGTCCGGGGATGTTGGCCGGCGCTCCGGCGCAATCGTTTACCGTCACCCGCACCGACGGGCACAGCGACGGGCTCGCCAACTATCGCGGTCAC
>JBEKAU010000008.1:0-13886 GCA_050015755.1 Vulcanimicrobiaceae bacterium
TCAACGCTGGTGCAGGTCGAGGTCGTCGCGGATCATGGGCACGCGCTGCATCGCAGCAATTTCGCCGCCTTCTGCGACGCCGTGCGCGACTCGGCCTAACGGACGGCGCGACGATGAACCATCCTGTCGTCCATTTCGAGATCGGCTGCCGCGATCGCGCGGCGACCTCGCAGTTCTATCGCGACCTGTTCGATTGGTCGATCACCGACGGTGATCTCGCCTCCGAGATCGCCGCGGCGTTACCCGATGGGATTACCGGCCACATCATTGCGCTCGGCCACGAGCCGTTTACCTACACGATGGTATACGTGCGGGTCAGCGACATCGCCGCAACATTGCAGAAGGCCGAAGCGCTCGGCGGGACCATCCTGGTCCCGCCCGTTCCCATTCCCTCCGGAACCTTCGCGTGGTTCGCGGATCTGGAAGGCCGCCAGATCGGCCTCATTCAGCCGAAGGACTAGCGGCGGCCTGACACAACGGAGACGGCGCGCCGGAGCGCGCCGTCTCGTTCTCCTGGTTTAGCGGCGATGTCCGCCGTCACCGCGGCCGGCGAAACCGCGCCCGCCGCCGTAGCTGCCGCGGTCGACATAACCGCCGCGCCGCCCGCCGCCCCAAGCCGGGGCGTAAACCGGGCCACCGTAGGCCGGTCCGTACACCGGACCGTACACCGGACAATCGCCGTAGTACGCGCACGGAGGCGCCTGGTTCGCGCCGCTCAGCAGCGCGATGCCGCCGACGATGGCCGCTGCCGTCAACACCGTTGAGGTCGTGTCGGCCGATGCCGGCGCCGGCGCCATCGCGCCCAGACCGATCGTCGCCGCCGCACCCGCGGTCACGACGATCTTGCCGATGTTGCTCCGAGCGGAGCGGATGATTCCAGTAAACATGATCGTGATTTCCTCGTGTCTCCGTCGACATCTGATGTCTTCGGTTCGAGATCAACGATAGCGCGCGAAGTTGGCAACGTGCTGGAGCGCAAGGGCGCGCGGCGTATTCTCACCCACGCTCAAGCTGGTGTTCGATCCGCTCGTTTAGAGCGTGACGACGATCTTGCCGGTGACGCCGCGCGACCACAGGCGCTCGGCAGCCGCACCGATCTGCGCGAACGGTAAGACGTCGTCGATGTGCACGTCGAGCTTCCCGTCGTCGAGCAGCGAGGTCAGCCGCGCCAAGCCGACGCCCGCCGGGTGCCGGGCCAGCTCGTGGAAGAGGATGAAGCCGTAGATCGCCTGCCCGCCCCCGGCGTAGAACGTTGCGACCTCGACCGTCGACGTGCGTTCGGCTGACGTGCCGTACGTCACCAGCAGCCCGTCGACCGCGAGTTGGCGCAGCGCGCTCGCGAAGACGTCGCCACCCACCGATTCGAGGACCAGATCGAACGGGCCGATATCGTGCGTGCAGTCGGCCGTTTCACCGACGAGGCAGCAGTTCGCGAACGGCTCGACGACGGCGCGTTTCTCCTTGCGGTGAACGAGTCCGGTAGCGTGCGCGCCGGCGATCCGCGCGAGCTGCAGCGCGAAAATGCCCACGCCGCCCGACGCGCCGGTGACGAGCACTTTCTTGCCGAGCAGCGAGCCGCGTTTGTCGAGCGCGTAAAGCGCGGTCAGCCCGGCCACCGGCAGCGTCGCGGCGCGTTCGAACGAGACGCCGGCGGGCAGCACCGCGAGGTTGCGGCTCGCGCTCGCGATACGCTCCGCCCAGGCGCCGCTGCCCGGCTGCATGCCGACGACGCGCGCGCCGGCCGGCGGACCGGTGCCGTCGGCCGCGGCCCGCTCGACCACGCCGGCGAAATCCCAGCCCGGGCGCCAGCCGTCGGCGGCCGCCCGCGCGCGCCGGATCTCGCCGAGGTTCAAACTCACCGCGGCGACGCGGATCAGCGCCTCCTCGGCGCGAGGCTCGGGGTCCGGGACAGGCGCCAGCACGAGCCCAGCCGGTGCGGCGCGATCGACGACGACGGCGTTCACGCGTCTACGAACCACCGCTCCCGGACGAAGGATGCTGCCGACCGCTGACCCAAGCGCTTGCTACCATGCGACGCTCCTTCTCCGCCGCCCTGACCGCACTGCTGTTCGCCCTCGCGACCGCGGCGCGCGCCGATGAGCCGCCGCACTTCACCTATGCGCCCTCGCCGCCCGGCACGCTGGTGCAAAGCACGGTCGTGTATCTGGCGGGCGAGGCGATGCACTCGCAGTGGCGCACCGTGCTGAGCAAAACCGCGACGCAGTGGTATCTCTCGCTCTACGCGATCGACGGCACGACGTATCATCTCGCGTATCGCTCGCCGAACGGCAATACGCCCTTCCCGTCGAACGGACCGCGCATCAGCAGCGCGTCGATCGTCGGCGGCGGCGAATTTATGGGGTCGGGCGTGCAGCAGGCGGTTATCCTCAGCCACGACGCGGCGGGGGGCGGCTGCGGCACGGCGCGGCTCGACGTGCTGTTCCTCGACGCGGCGATGCAGATGCCGATGTCCACCCTGACGCTCGAGAACCGGTGCTACCTGAGCGCGAAGATCGTGCACGGCGCGAGCGGCGACACGCTCACCGTGACGGGGCCGATCCGCAACGGCAACGCGATCGAGGTCGCGACCGCGACGTTCGCGTTTCACAATGGCAGGTGGACGCAGTCGCCGCGCGCCTTCCACGTCGTGACCGGCGGTTAGAGCTCGCCGGTCGCGTAGAGGGCGGCGGCGAGCACGACGAGTGCGGCCGTCTCGGTACGCAGGATGCGTCGGCCCAGCGAGATCGGCTGCGCGCCGGCCTCTTGCGCGCGCGCGACTTCGTCGGCAGCGAAGCCGCCTTCGGGACCGATGACGATCAGCACGTCGCGCGCGTCGGGCAGCTCGCGATCGAAGACCGCCCGCAGCGGCGCCGGATCGGTCAGCTCCCACGGCAGATAGACGCGCTGATACGCCGGGAACGTCAACAGCAGCGCATCCCAGTCCAGCACGTCGGCGACCTCGGGGACGCGCACGCGGCCCGACTGTTGCGCGGCACTGCGCGCGATGCGCCGCCAGCGTTCGATCTTCGCCGGGCTCGTGTCGTGACCGATCACCCGCGCGCTGCGCACCGGAACGATCGCGCACGCGCCCAACTCCGTCGCCTTCTCGACGATCAGGTCCATCTTCTGCCCCTTGGGAACCGCCTGCGCGATCGTCACCCGCAACGCCGTCTCGACGCCCTCGCGCTCGAGCGCGGCATCGAGCGTCGCGCGCACGCTGCGACCATCGATCGCGAGCGTGGCGGCATACGCGCTGCCGCCCGAGTCGACGATCTGCACCCGGTCGCCGCTGCGCTTGCGCAGCACCGCGGTCAGCTTGTGCTCGTCGTCCGACGCGAACGCCACCCGATCACCGATCGCGTGCACGCCCTCGACGAAAAACCGATCCCGCATCGGGGCAGGCGCTTCGCCGGACGGCTGGGAAGGCCCGCGCATGGACGACGCCTTCTGGCTCCGCTACCTGCGGGCACACGCCGACCCGCGTACCCGGGCGCTCCACTGCGCCGGCACCCTGACCGCGACGGCGGTCGGCGCGTTCGGCCTAGCCCGCGGCGACCTGCGCCTGATCGGCGCGGCCTTGGTCTGCGGCTACGGGCCCGCCTGGTTTTCGCACGCCTTCATCGAGCGCAACAAGCCCGAGACGTTCAGTGCCCCGCTGCGCTCGCTGGCCGGCGACTACCGGATGTGCTTCGGCATGCTGACCAACACCCTCGAACCCGAACTCCGCCGCGCCGGCGTCCCCGCCGAAGCACCAGCCACCTGACCCTTGTCATGGGCGACCGGCCGGGGGAAGATCGCGATAGGATGAGCACGACGGCGGTGACGGTCACCATCGATGGCGCGGCGCTCGCCGAGCTTCGACGCTTGGCAGGAGACGACGTCGATCTCTCACGCCTCCTCGACGATGCGCTCGTTCGCGAGACGCGCCGCCTCGGCATGTTGGCGCTGCTGGACGAACTCGACCGCGAGCAACCGATCAGCGCAAAGGGGCGCGCCGCCGGAGAACGCCTGTGGAAGCGAATGTTGTCCTCGACTCCGGAGCGCTCTCGGCAGCAACCAAAGCCGAAGCGCTCCGCACGGCGCTCCGGAAAGCACTGACCTCGGGTGTTTCTCTTGCGCCGCTCGACGAGCGCACGGCGCGAAGCGCCACCTCAGTCAAGCCCTCGCGGAAGCACGCGCCCCCAAATCTCAAAGCCGGGGCTAGGCGTCGATCGCCACCCGGCAGCGTCCAGGGCCTTCCGGAGAGCACATGCCCGGAGCCGGGGAGGTCGACGTGCGGCGCCTAGAGCGCGTTTCCGCGCTCAGCGGGCGGGGTTGATCAGGTACTTGGCGCCTGTCGCGCGTTTGCTGTAAGCGGCGATCGTGGCGGGGTCGAGCGCTTGCGCGAGGCCGATCTCGGCGGTGTAGGTGCTGGCGAACGTCGTCGTGAGTTCGGCGGCGATGCGCGCGGCGAGACGTTGCTGCAGCGCGGCCCCGTGCGTTGCGAGATACGAGAACACGAGCCAACCACCGATGCCCCAGGCCATTCCGTAGCTGCGGTTGAGGATCGTCGGACCGAAATCGAGCGAGCCGTAGAGATAGACCTGCTTGTGGGTGTTCGAACCGTAGCGACTGTAGGTCGTCATCGCGCGCACGGCGACGACCTCCATGCAGTGGAGGATCGTGCTCGCGAGCGTGCCGCCGCCGATCGCGTCGAACGCGAGCGTCGCGCCGGTCGCGGAGATCGCGGCGGTCAGTTCTTCGACGAACGTCGGGCTCGTGCTGTCGACGACGTGCTCGGCGCCGATGCCGCGCAAGAGCGCCGCCTGATCGGCGCTGCGCACGATGTTGACGAGGGGGACGCCGTCGGCCAAGCATGCACGCACGAGCATTTGGCCCAGGTTCGACGCCGCCGCGGTGTGGACGATCGCCGTGTGCCCTTCGTGCCGCATCGTCTCGAGCATCGCCAGCACGGTGAACGGGTTGACGAACGCCGAGGCGCCGTCGCGCGGGGGCGTCCCCTCCGGCAACACGATGCTATCGGCGAGCGAGGTGAGACGGTATTGCGCGTACATCCCCGGCGAACGCGTCGCGACCGTGCGCCCGAGCAGCGCCTGCGCATTCGCGCCGGCCTTCACCACGATGCCGGCACCTTCGTTCCCGACCGGCATCGACTGATCCAGCCGGCCTGCGACGAGCGGCAAGCGTTCGCGTGGCACTGACGCGGTGATCGTCGGCCGCTGCGGTGTTCCACCGGCGCGGAACGTCGAGGGATCGGCCGGCCCGAACAAGAGCCCCAGATCCGACGGGTTGATCGGCGCGGCTTCGACCCGGAGCACCACCTGATCGGGCCCGGGTTCGGGCACCGGCACCTCCTCGAGGTTGAGGGTCAGTTCACCGCTTGAGGTGATGGTCGAGCGCAGTTCGAGTCCGGTCACGTCTGCTGGTGACCGCCGGGAACGGGGCCGGGTTGCTACTCGGCCCGGAACGCGTCCTTGACGCGGTCGAAGAACGACTTCTCTTCGATCTGGTCGCCGCCGACGCGCGCGTACTCCTCGAGCGTCTCGCGTTCGCGTTTGGAGAGCTTCGTCGGCACGACGACGTGGACGGTGACGAGCTGATCGCCCTTGGCGCCGCCGCGCACGCTGGGCATGCCCCGTCCGCGTAAGCGGTACGTCGAGCCGGTCTGCGTGCCGGGATTGAGGGTCAGCACCTGTTCGCCTTCGAGTGAGGGCACTGTCAGCTCGCCGCCGAGCGCCGCTTGCGGGAATGCAATGGGGACATCGAGCAGCACGTCGAGCCCGTCGCGCCGGAACATCGCATGACGCGCGACGCTCAGGTACACGTATAAGTCGCCGTCGGAGCCGCCGCGCATGCCGGCCTCACCGCTGCCGCTGATGCGGATGCGCGAGCCGTCGTCGACGCCGGCCGGGATGCGGACCTGCAACGTCTTCTCCTGCTCGACCCGGCCGCGGCCGCGGCACGTCGAGCACGGCGTCTGCACGATCTGCCCTTCACCGCTGCACTTGGTGCAGGTGGTCTGGGTGACGAACTGGCCGAGCGGCGTCTGGCGCACTTGGCGCTGAATGCCGCTGCCGCTGCAGCGATCGCATGGAACGACCAGCGTCCCGGGCTCCGCGCCGCTGCCCTTGCAGGTGCCGCACGTCGCCAGGTGCCGGAAGGTGATGTCGCGCGTCGTTCCGGCGTACGCTTCTTCGAGCGTGATCTCGACGTCGTAGCGCAGATCGCTGCCGCGCGCGGGCCCGTTGCGCCGCGCCTGCTGCGCACCGCCGCGCGCCGCGCCGAAGAACATGTCGAAGATGTCGCCGAAACCCTCGGCACCGAAGCCGCTGAATCCGCCTTCGGCGCCGCCGTTGACGCCGGCGTGCCCGAAACGATCGTAGTTCGAGCGCTTCTGCGCGTCGGAGAGCACTTCGTAGGCTTCGTTGATTTCCTTGAAGTGGTTCTCCGCGGCGGCCTTGTCGTCGGCGACGTCGGGGTGGTACTTGCGCGCGAGTTGACGATACGCGCGCTTGATCGTCGTCTCGTCGGCGTCTTTGGCGACGCCGAGGACGTCGTAGTAGTCGGCCGGCATGTCAGCGGATCTCGAGCGCGCTCAGGTGATCGCCGAGCGAACGCGCTGTTCCCGACGCGAGGGCGAAAAGACGACCGTACGGCATGCGGCGAGGTCCCAGGATGGCGAGCAGACCGACGCTGCGATCACCGAACCGATACGGCACGGTGACGACGCTGCATTCGGCCAGCTCGTCGGCGCCGATCTCGGCGCCGATGCGCGCGTGTGGCTGCTGATCGCGCTGCTCGGCGGTCAGCTCGTCGGCGACCAGATCGTAGAGCGTTCGCTGTTCCTCGACGATGCGCAGGATCGCCCGGAGTTTGCGCAGGTCGTGGAACTCGGGCTGGTCGAGCAGATTTTGCGCGCCGGCCGCTGCCAGCTCCGGCTCGCCGGTGCGGCGCGCTTCGGCGAACGAGGCGCGTACCGCCTCGGCGATCTCCGCCGAGACACCGAGCTCCGCGCAGATCGCGGTCAATTCCGTCGGCGATGCGTCTTCCATGACGTGGCCGCCCAGCCGCGAGTTGAGCGCGTTGGAGAGGCGGGTGAGCTCATCGGGGCTCACGTCGACCTTCCACTCGAAGGAGCGTTGCGCCGCGACGCCGGCGGAGGTCACCACCACGACCAAGCTGGTGCGCTCCGAGAGCCACAGCAACTGGACGTGCTTGAACGTATGCGTATCGCGCGAGGGCGCGATCGCGATCGCGAGGTTGCCCGACAGCCCGGAGAGCAGGCGCGTCGTCTGTTCGATGACGTCGGTCAGCTCGCGTGAGGCGTCGCGGAACTCATCGCGGATGCGGCGGGTGTCCTCTTTGGTCAGCGGTTCGGGCTGCATGAGCCGGTCCACGTAGATCCGATACCCGGCATCAGACGGGATGCGGCCCGCGGAGGTATGCGGCTGCACCAGGTAGCCACCCGCCTCCAACTCCGCCATCTCGTTGCGGATGGTCGCCGATGACACCCCAAGGTTGTACTTCTGGGTGAGCGTTACCGATCCAACCGGCTCGGCCGTATTGATGTACTCGTACACCACGGTCGCCAGGATGAAAGATTTCCGCTTGTCGAGCTCGTGCTTGTCGTTCACAGGGGGGTCAGTGCTAGCAGTCGGCACAGACGAGTGCCAAGCCTTCCTCGGAGCGTACCACCCCTAGGGACGAGGGTCAAGGCGCGACCCGGAACTTAACCGATCACTCCGCTGGGGAGGCCAAGCTCTTGCGCGACCAGCGCCGCCCGGCGTCCGGCGACCGCGACCATCTCGGAGAGGACCAGACCGAAGAGGACGCAGCCGACGAGCCCTTCCCAGAGCGGTTCGACGTCGACCACGCCGGTCCACGGCACGAAGACGTCGTGCACCAACAGCCAGACGCCGATGCCATAGAGCGTCCCCCAGAACAGCGAGGTCGGCAGCCGGCGCATCGAGGGCCGCGTGCCGGCGAGGCGCCCGTAGACCGCCCCCAGCAAGACGGAGAGCCCCAGGTAGAGCACGATGCCGACCAGCGTGAGGGCGACCGACGGCGCGGCGCCGCGCAACTGCGGAAACAGCCGCGCCGGCTGCGCGAAGAAGTCGTTGATCGTCGTCTCGCCGAGCCACGCGACCGCGACCACGGTGAAGAACACCATCGTCACGACGCCCGCTACGAGCCCGCCGACCAGCCCGTCGATCCAGCGCACCATCTCTCCGGAAGAATCGGCAGGAGCGAGACGGTTCCCTAGGTGCCGGCGCCACGGCGTCCAAGAACCGCCCGTGCAGACCTCCGATCAGATCGAATCGCTGTTCACCGAGGTGCGGCGCTTCCCGCCGCCGCCCGCCTTCGCCGCGCAGGCCAACGCCAAGCCCGGCATCTACGAAGACGCTGAGCGCGACTACCTCGCCTGGTGGAAGTCTTGGGCGGACAAGCTCGAGTGGATCACTCCGCCGACACAGATCTTGGAGTGGAACGAGCCGTTCGCGCGCTGGTTCGCCGACGGGACGCTCAACGCGTCGGTCAACGCGCTCGACCGGCACGTGCGGGCCGGCAAGGCCGCCAAGATCGCCTACTACTACGAAGGCGAGCCGGGCGACCGCTGGACGGTGACCTACGGCGAATTGCTCGATCAGGTCTGTCAGTTCGCGAACGGCCTGCGCAAACTCGGCGTGAAGAAAGGCGACCGGGTCGCGATCTACATGCCGATGATCGTCGAGCTGCCGGTTGCGATGCTGGCCTGCGCGCGCATCGGCGCCGCGCACTCGGTCATCTTCGGCGGCTTCTCGCCGGACGCCATCGTCGACCGCGTCAACGATTCGCAGTGCGTCGCGCTGATCACCGCCGACCAGGGCTGGCGCCGCGGCAACAAGGTGCCGCTCAAGCAGAACGTCGACGAGGCGATCGCCAAGGGCATGCCCTCGCTCGAGCACGTGGTCGTCGCCAAGCGCGTCGGCGATCCGGTCGAGATGGTGGCCGGGCGCGACGTGTGGTGGGACGAGGCCGTGCGCGACCAGCCCTCGACCTGCGAGCCCGAGCCGATGAACGCCGAAGACCTGCTCTACCTGCTCTACACCTCGGGCACCACCGCCAAGCCCAAAGGCATCAAGCACACGACGGGCGGTTATCTGACCGGCGTGACCGCGACCCACAAGCTCGTCTTCGATTTGAAGGAAGACAGCGACGTCTATTGGTGCGCCGCCGACATCGGCTGGGTGACGGGCCATTCGTACATCGTGTACGGCCCGCTCTGCAACGGCGCGACCAGCGTCATCTACGAAGGCACGCCCGACTTTCCCGACAAGGACCGGCTGTGGGATATCGTCGAGCGCTACAAGGTCTCGATCCTCTACACGGCGCCGACTGCGATCCGCACCTTCATGAAATGGGGCACGCAGTACGTCGAGAAGCACGACATGCGTTCGCTGCGCCTCCTCGGGAGCGTCGGTGAGCCGATCAACCCCGAAGCGTGGATGTGGTACTACGAGCACATCGGCGGCAGCCGCTGCCCGGTCGTGGATACCTGGTGGCAGACGGAGACCGGCGCGATCATGATCACGCCGCTGCCGGGGATCACGACCCTCAAACCGGGCTCGGCGACAAAGCCGTTCCCCGGCGTGCAAGCCGACATCGTCGACGAGAAGGGCAATTCCGTTCCGCTCGGTGGCGGCGGATATATCGTCCTGCGTCGCCCCTGGCCCTCGATGCTGCGCGGCATCTACGGCGACGACGAGCGCTACAAGCAGACCTATTGGTCGAAGTTCGAGCACATGTATCTCGCCGGCGACGGCTGCAAGCGCGATACGGATGGCGACTACTGGTTCATGGGCCGCATCGACGACGTCATGAACGTCAGCGGCCATCGCATCTCGACGACCGAGGTCGAATCGGCGCTGGTCGACCACCCCGCGGTCGCCGAAGCGGCCGCCACGGGCAAGAACGACGACATCACCGGGCAGGCGATCTGCGCGTTCGTCACCTTGCGCAGCCACGCCGTCGGCTCGGCGGAGCTGGCCGACGAGCTGCGCGAGCACGTCGCGGAGAAGCTCGGCAAGTTCTGCCGGCCGAAGTACCTCACGTTCACCCAAGAGCTGCCCAAGACGCGCTCGGGGAAAATCATGCGCCGTCTGCTGCGCGACATCGCCGAAGGCCGCATGCTCGGCGACACGACGACGCTGGCCGACTCCAGCGTCGTCGCCGAGCTGCAGCAGCGCGCGAAAGAAAGCCCGACCGAGGACTAAAGCCAGCCGCGGTCGCGCGCGAGGCGCGCGGCTTCGGTGCGGTTCGAGGCGCCGGTCTTCTGAATCGCTTCGCTCAGGTAGTTGCGCACGGTCCCGTCGGAGAGGCCGAGCTGCTCGCCGATGGCGGCCGAGGCGAGCCCTTCGCCGGCTAGTCGCAACACGAGCCGTTCGCGATCGGTCAACGGATCGGGTTCGGCCCAGGCGTCCATCGCCAGCGCCGGATCGATCGCGCGTTCGCCGCGGGCGACCGCGCGGATCGCCGCGGCGAGTTCCGAGGCGGGCCGGTCCTTCAACAAGTACCCCATCACCCCGGCGTCCATCGCGCGCCGCAGATACCCCGGGCGCGCGAAGGTCGTCACGATGACGACGCGCGTGCGCACGCTGCGCCGCCGCAGATCGGCGGCGACGTCGAGCCCGGTCAGGTGCGGCATCTCGATATCCGCCAGCAGCACGTCGGGCTGCAGCGCCTCGACCTGCCGCAGCGCCGCGGCGCCGTCGTGCACGATGCCGACGACCTCGAGATCGTCCTCGAGGGCGAGCAGCGCGGCGACCGCACCGGCGACCAGTTGCTGGTCCTCGGCGATGAGGACGCGAATCACGTCGGCGCGCCGACCAGCGGCAAGGTGACGATCAGCTGCGTTCCGTCCTCGCCGTGCCGCTCGAGGGAACCGCCGTACGACTCGACCCGTTCGCGCATCCCGCGCAGCCCCAGGCCTTCGGGCTGATCACCGCCGCAACCGTCGTCGTGGATCTCGAACCGGCAGCGATCGGCGTCGGCGCCCAACCGCAGCCGCACCGCGCTCGCATCCGCGTGACGCAACACATTCGTCACGGACTCGCGGATCGCGAGTGCCAGCACGCCCTCGTGCGTCGGCGGCAGGCGGATGTCGTCGGCCTCGCAGTCGACGCAGAGTCCCGCCGAGGTCAAGACCTCGCGTGCGTGCGCGAGCTCGTTGGCGATCCCAGCCGCGCGGTAGCCGGCGACGGCCGCCCGCAACTCCCCGAGCGTCTCGCGCGCGATCTTCTCGACCGCGCGAATCTCTTCGGCGGCGCCCGGCAGGTCGCGTTCGGCGAGCTTGGCCGCCAGCTCGGACTTGATCGTGATGAGCGAGAGCGTATGGCCGAGCACGTCGTGCAGATCGCGCGCGATGCGCTCGCGTTCGGCGACTTTCGCAAGTCGTTCGATCTCCTCGTTCGCCTGTCGCAGCCGCACGTCGGCGCGCTTCTGCTGTGCACCGGCAACGCTGGCCGTCCCGACTGCCGCGGCGAGCACGACGATGATGCCGCCGAGCGCCAACGGCATGTGCACGGACCACGCGTACGCGGCCAGCATCACGAGGTACCCGGCGAGGACCTTGATCGCGTTCTGCGTTTCGAGGCCCCAGGCGAAGAACGCCGCCGCCGAGATGAAATACGCCAGCGCCGCGTAGTCGAGTCGCGTTGCGGCGAGGCCGCAGGCCGCGATCGCCGCTCCGTAGGCCATCGCGGTCCAGCCGCAGCGGCCGTACCCGACGACGTACAACACCAGAAACACGCCGAGCACGCCCAGTTGGAACGCCACCGCCGACGGCGACATCCCGCTGCCGATCAACGAGATCGGCACGCCGAGCGCATAGACGAGCCACAAGAACGGCAGCCAGCCCTGCCGGCTGATCGGCAGCCGGCGCCAGGCTTCAACCATACGTGCGACCTTCGTCGCGGCGCATGCCGTACGCTGCCAATCCGACGCCGGCGAACGTCCACACCAGCAGACCGAGCACGTGCTCGACGATCGTTCCGCGGCCGGCGCCGATCGCGCCGAGCGCCAGCTGACCCAGATGGTACGTCGGCAGCCACGGTGCCACCGCACGCACACCGGCCGGGAGCTGATCGAACGGTACCCACAGGCCCGAGGCGAACGACATCGGCAAATAGACGAGGTTGACGATCGCCGGCGCCGAGTTGGGTCCGGCGAGCGATCCGATCGCCAAGCCCAGCGCACAGAACGGCAGTGCCCCGAGCACCAGCGCGCCGAACAACGCCAGCCAGGTCGTCACCGAGAGACGCACTCCGCCGCACGCCGCGCCCAGCGCGCACAGCAGGATGACGACGCAGGCGGCGAACGCGACGCTGGTGACGATCTTCGCGCTAAGGTACGCCAGCGGCGGCATCGGACTGGCACGCTTCACCAACAGCCATCCCTGACCGCGCTCGACGGCCACGCTCACGCCGAAGGCGAACAGCGCGCACCCGACGACGCCGAACGCACCGAACGTCGCCAGCAAGTACGTGCCGACGGTGGTACCGGCGAAGCCACGCGACGCTCCGAACGCCAGGCCGAAGAAGGCATAGAATGCGAGCGGAAAGAGGATCGTCGGGATGGTGTAACGCGGCAGGCGGAAGAGCTTGAGGAACTCGGTGCGCGACTCTGCGATCGTGATGCGCGCGATCATACCGGCAGCTCCTGCGCGGTGAGCGCGATGTACGCCGCTTCGAGCGGCGAGACGGGCAGCAGCTCGACCTCGAGCTCCCCGGCGACGAATTCGCCGGCCCGTGCTTCGATCTGCGCGACCGTGCCGAGCGCGACGATGCGGCCGCGCGCGATGACGGCGATGCGATCGGCGAGGGTGCGCGCTTCGACCAGATCGTGGGTCGTGAGCAGCACGCTGCGGCCGCCGGAGACGGAGCGTCGGATCTGCGTCCACAGCGCGCGGCGCGACTCGACGTCGAGCGCGCTGGTCGGCTCATCGAGGATGAGCGCATCGGGATCGCCGCAGATCGCGAGCGCGAACGCGAGGCGCTGCTGCTGGCCGCCCGAGAGGGTGCCGTAGAGGCGCTTCTCGAGGCCGCGCAAGCCGGCGAGCTCGATGGTCCGCTCGATCGGCAGCGGGTGCGGATAGTAGGTCGCGAACAGCGCGATGTGTTCGCGCACCGTGAGCGTGGCGGGCACGCCGCTCACCTGCAGCATGGCCCCGATCCGCCGCCGGTTCTCGTAGCGTCGCGGATCGCGGCCGAACAGCGTCGCGGTCCCGGTGTCTGGCCGGATGATGCCGAGCAGCGTGCGGATCGCCGTCGTTTTGCCGGCTCCGTTGGGGCCGAGCAGCGCCAGCGTCTCGCCGGGCTGCAACGCGAGGTCGACCGCGTCGAGCGCGGTCACGGAGCCGTAGCGTTTGGTGACGCCTGCCAGCTGGGCGGCGGTCACGCGTTCATCCGCAGCGCGTACGCGGCCACGGCGATACCGACGAGCGACCAGATCGCGACGCTCAGCACTTGCTGCATCAGGCCGTCACCGATGGCGGACGCGACCAAGACGCCCAAGGCCAAGCCGACGAAGAGACGGGCACGGCGGCCGGCACACTTCAGCGAGGCGCGTGGGGCGAGGTGCTGCATGGTGTTCTGCATGCAGCGATCATCGCGCAACGCGCCCCGCTCGGGCCAGAGACGCTCGTCAGTCCCGCAGGATGACGAACGTCACCCGCTCAGTCGCCCAGGCCGACGCCGGCGCGGGTCGGCACGACCGTTCCGTTCTCGACGTCGTGCACCGAGATGCCGGGATATCCGATCTTCTCATCGGCGCTGGCGGCCCAGGCGTCGACGATCAAATCGCGCAGTTCGGCGGCGCCGGCCGCGAGCCGCTCGAGCACCAAACTCGTC
>JBEKAU010000009.1:0-13635 GCA_050015755.1 Vulcanimicrobiaceae bacterium
CAACACCGCGAGCGAGATCCAATACAGCCCGAGCTGCGTCGTCGGATCGGTCAGCGGGTGGCCGAACGCATCGCTGAAGTTCGTGAGCCCGTTGAACCCGCCGGTATAGGGTTGTTGGCTGATGATGAAGGTCGTGGTCGCCAGCACCAGCGCCTGGGTGATGATCGCAAAGTATGGCCCACTGATGCGCCGCCGGAAGACCAAGAACGCGAGCAGCGCGGCCGCGAGTCCCGGCAGCAGCAACGCCGCGACCACGGCGAAGCTGCCGTTGCGGAACGGCGCCCACCACCACGGCAGCGTCGTCAGCCCGCTCCACTGCATGAAGTCGGGCAGCGCACCGGCATCGGCGCCGGCGAGCTTGAGGTGCATCGCGATCGCGTACCCGCCCAGCCCGAAGAACACGCCTTGTCCCAAAGTGAGGATGCCACCGGTCCCCCACACGAACGAGATCCCCAGCGCCAAGATCGCCATCGCGATGAAGCGTCCGAGCAGCGAGAGTTCGTAGGGCGGCAAGTAGAGCGGCGCGCACGCGCCCGCCAGCACCAGCACGACGAAGAGGACGACGCGACGGATCACGCTTCCGCCTCGAGCGCGCGCGAGCTGCGCGTCACGATCCCGCGCGGGCGGAACTGGATGAACGCGATCACCGCGAGCAGCAGCAGCACGTCGGCGAAGCTGACGCTGGTGAACACCTGCATGAGCGCCGAGAACAGCCCGACCAGCAGCGCCGCCAGCAGTGTCCCGGTCAAGCTTCCCAGCCCGCCGACGATGACGACCAGGAACGCGTAGACGATGTAACTCTGGCCAACCGTCGGCGTCACCGGCGCGATCAGCGCCAGCGCCGCGCCCGCCAGTCCGGCAATCCCGGTGCCGAGCGAGAACACGGCCAAATCGACGAGCCGCGTGTTGGTGCCGAGCGCCTCGGCCATCGCGCGATTCTGGTGGACTGCGCGCACGTAGAGTCCGGCCGGCGTGCGCGCGAACACGTACGCGACGCCGCCCAGCACCAGCGCGGCCAGCACGATGATGAACACCCGCACGGCCGGGATCGCGAAGCCGGTCAGCGCGCTGCCGCCGACCGCGAGCGACCCGGAGAGCCAATCCGGCGCCGTGACCTCGACGCCGATCGGCCCGAAGATGCTGCGCGCCGCCTGTTGCAAGATGAGGCTGACGCCCCAGGTAGCGAGCAGCGTGTCGAGTGGGCGGCCGTACAGCCGGCGGATCAGCGTGACCTCCATCAGCGCTCCGAAGAGCGCGGTGATGACGAACGCGCCGACCAAGCCGACCAGGAAACCGACGCTCTTGCCGAGGCCGGCCATGGCGAGATAACTGACGTAACCACCCATCATCAGCATCTCGCCATGGGCCATGTTGATCACGCGCATCAGCCCGAAGCTGAGCGCGAGCCCGAGCGCGGCCAGGAGCAGGATCGAGGCGACGCTGATCCCGTTGAAAACCTGACCGGCAACGAGCGTGGATTCGCTCACGTCAGTGGACGCACGTCTTTCCCGGGAACGAGAGCGCATCGTACGGGATCGGTTCGACCGGCTTCTTCGAGCTCCAGAGGATCTTGAATTGGCCGTCCGGCTGCAGCTCGCCGACGTACGCCGTCTGACTCAAGCTCAGGTTGTTGACGAACTTGGTATCGCCCAAGCCGACGTCCGCGAGCGTCAGCGTCGAGGCCGCTTTGGCCACCTTGGCGGGATCGAACGTACCGGCTTTCTTCACCGCCGCGGCCCACGCATAGACGTCGAGGTAGCCGTGCGCCATCGGATCGTCGACCGGCTGGCCGGGATACTTGGCCTGATAGGCGGCGACGAACTTCTTGTTGGCCGGGTCCGGCAAGCTCTGGAAGTAGTTCCACGCCGCGTAGCTGCCGGCCAGCAGCGAGGGCCCGATGGCCTTTGCTTCCTGCTCGGCGATGCTGAACGACATCACCGGCAGCTTCGAGGACGGCAGCCCGGCGGCGGCCATCTGCTTGAAGAACGAGACGTTGCTGTCGCCGTTGAGCGTGTTGAAGATGATCTGCGGCTTGGCGAGCTTGATCTTGCTGATGACCGCGCTGAAGTCGGTCCCGCCGAGCGGCACGTACTCTTCACCCGCGACGGTCCCGCCGTCGTGCACGATGTGCTTGCTCAGGATCAAGTTCGCCGTGCGCGGGAATACGTAGTCCGAGCCGAGCAAAAAGATGCTCTTGTAGCCCTTCTCCTCCGCCCACTGCAATGCGGGCAGAATCTGCTGATTCGGCTGCGCGCCTGAGTACATGATGTTAGGCGAACATTCGTTGCCCTCGAACTGCACCGGATACCAGAGCAGCGAGTGGAAGCGCTCGAAGACCGGCAGCATCGCCTTGCGGCTGGCCGACGTCCAGCCGCCGAAGACGGTGACGACGTCGTCCTGCTGAATCAGCTTCTGCGCCTTCTGCGCGAACATCGAAGGATCGGAGGCACCGTCCTCGACGACGGGCACGATCTTCTTCCCGAGCACGCCGCCTTCGGCGTTGATCTGGTCGATCGCGAGCAGCTCGGCATTCTTGACCGTCACCTCGCTGATCGCCATGGTCCCGGTCAGCGATTGGAGCACGCCGACCTTGACCGTGTCACTCGCGGCGCTGGTGGGCGCGGGGGCGGTTGAGAGCATGATCGCGGTGGCGGCAACAATGGCACCGCTACGAGCGATGGAAGCACGTGTGAGCACGGACCCTCCCTTCGTCGAATACATGAGTACGGAGTCCCCTGCGTTCGCTCCGGCGAGGCGCGAAGGATTCGACGTTTGGGACAGCGATCCGACGAACTGTTGGCGATGCGTCAGAACGAGGCGCGTCGCCGCAGTGCTATGGTAGCGTCACGCGGGTGCGAGGCGCACGGCCGTGTAGTTCTCACGCGGCGTCACCTGCTCACCGGCAATGATCGCCGCGGCACGCCCGCTGTCGGCATCGTCGCACGCGCCCGCCGCGAACTCACCCCCGACCGCCGAGACGATACGGAAGTACTCCTCGGGCGCCCGCCGCTTCGCGCGCGGCAGCATCTCCGCGCAATACGTCTCCTGCGCCGCCTGATGATCGCACGCCCGGAAGACGCCCGGCTGCGCTTTGGCCGCATCATAGCGATAGCCTTCGAACACCTTCACGAGCGCCGCGGTCTCGGTCGTGCCGCACGCATGCATCCGCTCGACGACGTTGCGTACCGCCATGTAGCCAAGATACTGCCGCCAATTCGCCGGAAAGCCACTCGCGCTCGCCACGAATCGCCGCCACAGCGCTTCCGCATCGCCCCCGGCATCACGCCCCCACACGTAGCCCCAGAGCGACCCGGCCAGCTCTTCCGCCGGAAATCCCGCCGCCAGCTCGTTCTCGCCGGTGACCCCGGCCGCGAGCATCCGCTTCTGCAACCCGAACTGCACGAACGCCGTCGCCGCATTCTGCGTATCGGTCCCACCGTTGAGCAGCAAGAACGCGTCCGCATCGGTCGAGCGCGCCTTCACCATGTACGAAGAGAAATCGCTCGTCCCGATCGGATGCAAATCCATCCCCGCGATCTCTCCGCCATGCGCAAGCAAGATCGTCCGTAGCCGATCGCGCGCATCCGTCCCAAACGCATAGTCCGCGACGAGGAAGTACCACCGCCGCGCCCGCCGCACCAACTCCGCCCCGAGCGCCGTCGTCAACATCGCAAGCGAACACGTCTGCCGAAAGCAGACCCGATTCGCCTTGTTCCCCGTCATCGCGGTATCGTGCGTCCCGACCGCGACGTACAGCACGCCCGCTTCCTGCGCATACGCCGACACCGCATTCCCCACCGCCGACGACGCCCCACCGACGAGCACGTCGACCTTCTCCACTTCAACCAGCCGCCGCGCCTCGGTCAACCCCACCGCCGGCTTCGTCTGATCATCGCCGTAGACGAGCTCCCAGCGCACACCGCCACGCCGATTCGCATCCGCGAGCGCGAGCTGCGCGCCATTCCGCTGCGGAATCCCCCCGACCGCGAACGGCCCGGAGAACGAATCGAGATACCCAATCCGCACCGTCGGCACCCCAGCGGCCCGCACCCGCTGCGGCACTGCTCCGAGCGTACCCGCGGCAAGAACACCGCCGACGAACGAGGATCGCGAGAGCTGCGTCATGGCCGCCGTCTGCTCCTCGCGATGCATCGCGACCTTCCCAGGCGAAGACGCCGGCCATGGGTGCCTTTCGATCCCGGAGCCGTATCGCAACGACTCTCGCCGCCGCGACGCTTCTCACCGTCGCGGTCGCGTGCAGCCATGCCAGTGCGCAACGGACGCCAACCCGCACGCCGGCTCCGGAAATCACCGAAACGACGCACCCGCTGCCGCTGACCACCGGCACGCCGCTCCCGCTCACCGGCCGTCCCGCCGCACCAGTCGCCGACGTGCGGCTGCCCGAGGGCCGGTTCATCAGCCTCGCCGCCGGAACGGCCTTCGTGGAAACCGCGGACGATCGACTCGACGCCATCGATCTCTTCACCGGCCACGCCCGCTGGACGAAGACGATCAAAACCCTGGGGATCCCGTTGCCCGCAAACGAGAAACGGGTCTTCCTTTCGTCCTATGGATCGACGGCGCAGCCGGACCCTCCAATTGCGGTCGTCGACCTACGCACCGGCCACACCGTTGCGACACTCGCGGGCGCGCCGACCGGCCACGTTTTCGACGGAACGTTCTACGCGCGGAGCGCAGCCGGCTTCGGCGCGTTCGACGCGACGAGCGGTGCAGCGCGCTGGGTCTCCACCGGCGGCGGGCAGGGTCTGGGGCCAGAACCCGTGCAGCTCGGCGACCTGCTCTTGCAGAACTTCTCGGACTCCGGTGCGATTCTGCACGACGACCTGTACGCGTTCGACGTGCGGACTGGCGCCGCACGCTATGTCGTCGGCAGCGCGGCGCACGTCTACGGCACGATGCCGGGCGTCTTCTACGTCGACGACACGTGGGGTATGCCCGAGCCCTATCGTCCGCTGCGGCTCACAACGATCCGGCTCGCCGACGGCTCGAAGCTGCACGAGTTCGATTACATCCCCGACCCGGCACAGCACCCCGCGCGCGACACGCCCGTGTTCGCGGAGAACGTCCACGTCGCAGACGGCTTCGTCTACTTCACGATCGAGAACACGGCCTATCGCTACATCGCCGATCGCGCTCCCGACGACGCCGACGCGTCGCGCATCGATAACGCACGGATCCCCGACGTCCTCGTCGGCAACGAGGTGATCATCGCTACCCCGACGTGGGTCGCCGTCGCGCGCTCACTCCCCGACCATCTTGAACTGCACGCCCTCGCGAAGGGAGCGCTGCGCGTCCCGGTCGCACGACGCGCAGACGGAACGCGCTTGCTCATCGTCGGCGACACTTTGTTCGCGCTCTCCACACGGGGCGACCGCGCGCACGCGCTCGGCCACGTCACCTGCCCCGACCCCGCCGAGATCTTCGCGTGGACGCACTACGTCGCCGTCCGCTGCGCGGGCACCGACATCGGGCCGCCGCAGCGCGTCGTCGTCTACGCCGACGACGTGCCGATCGCCGCGCCACAGCCGATGCCGACGCCCGCCGTCGCACCGGCGCCCCGCTTCACCGCGCACCTCATCGTCCACGAACTCCAACCGCCGACCACGTTCCCGCCACAATGGGACATGCCGTCGATCGCCGCCGCACCCGACGGCTCGATCGTCGTCGCGCTCCAGCACAGCGGCGCCGGCCCGGTCACCGCAACGCTCCGTCGCATCGCGCCGGACGGCACGACAACCGACATCCCGCTCCCACCCGAAGCGAGACCTTACGAACCACCCGCACTCCTCATCGACTCGCGTGGCCGTCTCTGGTACACCGACCGCGCCAACCCCGGCCTCGTCCGCTCCTACGACTCAAAGGAAGGCGCGCATATCTACCCGATCGCGCCGAACGAGAACAGCACCCCCACCGTCCCCGACAACACGCCATACGCACAACGCCCACGCCGCTTCCCACGCCCCGGCATCCCCGTCCGCATCGCCCTCGGCCCCGACGGCGCAGTCTGGTTCGCCCGCACCCACCCGCGCCCCGAAATCGGCCGCGTCACCGACGGCACAGGCTATGCCATCCCCACCAACGACGGCAGCGCATACCAACTGATCGCGACGCACGAGGCGCTCTGGTACCTCACCGCAACCGTCGTCGGTCGCATGACACCGGACGGCACCTTCTCATCGCAACCGCTGCCCGCATCATTCACGAACGCCTCGAAGGGCTATCCGCGAGCCGCGATCATCCCCGGTCCCGACAACACGATCTGGCTCATCGCCCAGTCAACGCTCGTCCAATTCGACGCGCACCACATCATCCGCACCCTGCGCCTCGCCAACGCGACCGTCGCACTCACCTCCGCAACGACCGCCTGCGACGGCACCCTCTACGCCGGCGAATCGACGAACCAGCTCGCCCGCATCGACAACAGCGGCCTCACCGAATTCCCCGTCGACACCGCCTGGATCGCCCCCAAACTCCACGACACCCGCTGCCACCTCTGGTACACCGACCCCTACACTCTCCCCAACAAAGGCCTCGGCGAGTTACAAATCTCGCCATCACGATAACGATCGTGCCGGGGCGAGCGACGCCGCACCGCTATGCCGGGGCCTCTTCAGCCAGCGAAGGCCTGGAGGGCCGAGAGCGCCGCTGAAACGGAGCAGCCCTCGCACACGAAGTGCGAGGGCTGCGTCCCCGGCATAGCGGTGCGGCGTCGCTCGCCCCACCCCAATAGTCAGATCAGACTTTTTCGATCTGATAAAACTCGAGCTCGACCGGCGTCTCACGCCCGAAGATCGAGATGAGCGCGCGCACTTTCTCTTTCTCCGGCTGGATGTCGTCGACGATCCCGGTGAAGTCGAAGAACGGTCCCGAGGTGACCTTGATGCGGTCGCCCTTGGCGAAGTCGATCTTGAGCTTGGGCGTCTCGATGCCCATCTGCTTGAGGATCGTTTTGACTTCTTTGTCTTGCAGCGGAACGGGCTTCTCACCCGACCCCGGTGAGCCGACGAAGCCGGTCACGCCCGAGGTGTTGCGCACGACGTACCAAGACGCGTCGTCCATGTCCATTTCGACGAGCACGTAACCCGGGAAGACCTTCTTCGGGGTGATCTTGCGCTTGCCGTCTTTGAACTCGACTTCGTCTTCCATCGGGACGAGCACGCGGAAGATCTTGTCCTGCATGTTCATCGAGTGGATGCGGCGCTCGAGGTTGGCCTTGACCTTGTTCTCGTAGCCCGAGTACGTGTGGATCACGTACCACTTCTTGCGATCGTCCGGCTTCTTGGCGCCCGGTGCGGCGGGGGCGGCGGGCTCGTCGGCGATCACGGCCGTCTGGTCGACGTCCATTAGCGCGAGCCTCCGGTCAGGAAGCTGAAGATCCACCCGAAGAGCAGATCGCACAGGTAGGTGAAGACCCCGACCCCGATCACCAGCGCAAGCGTGAGCAACGTCGCGCCGACCCACTCCTCACGGGAGGGCCAGGTGACGCGCCGCATCTCTTGGACGACGCCTTGCACGTAATCGCGCGCGTTGACGCGAGCGGCAGCACGCGTCGCTGCCGAGCGTGCCGGACCGGAACGGTTCGCCGAGGGACGGGGCGACC
The DNA here is from genome assembly GCA_050015755.1 of Vulcanimicrobiaceae bacterium. Taxonomy (GTDB): domain Bacteria; phylum Vulcanimicrobiota; class Vulcanimicrobiia; order Vulcanimicrobiales; family Vulcanimicrobiaceae; genus Vulcanimicrobium. The sequence continues at coordinate 7,622 of JBEKAU010000009.1, forward strand.
CCGAACGCGCGGACGCGTCGGAGCGAGAGGGGTTGGTCTTCATGATGCCTTGTACCGCAGAAATTTGGCAGGGCGGACAGGACTCGAACCTGCAACCCGCGGTTTTGGAGACCGCTGCGCTACCAATTGCGCCACCGCCCTAGAGGGTTCGGCCAAAGGCCGATCCGCCTCAAAGGAAGTTTACTTGGTTTCCCGATGCGGCTTGTGGCAGCGGCACCAGCGGCAGTACTTGCTGAGCTCCAGGCGCTCGCTCGTCTTCTGCCGATTTTTGAAGGTGTTGTAGTTGCGGCGCTTGCACTCCGTGCACGCCATCGTGACCATCACGCGGTTTTCTTTTTTCGCCATCGTCGTGTTCTTGGGAGACCGGCGCCGCCGGAAAACATGAAGAAAACGGACGCGGGGTCCGTTCCAGCGCTCAGCATAGCACAGGGTGCGCTCCCTGTAAACCGAAGAATCGGCCCGTGCGCTCCGCCTGCTCGCCTGCTCGGTGACCCTCCAGAACGGGCTCCTCGTCGCCCTCGGTGGAGCGATCGGATCCCTCCTCCGTTACGCGGTCGGCCTGATCGCCTTGGCGAGCTTCGGACCGGCGTTCCCGTGGGGGACGCTGATCATCAACGTGGTCGGCTGCTTCGTGATCGGCCTGGTCACCCAGCTCGCGGTCACCGGGGCACCCGGCGTCACCCCCACCGTCCGGCTATTCCTGGCGACCGGCCTGTGCGGCGGCTTCACGACCTTCTCCGCCTTCGGCCTCGAGGCCATTCAGTTGGGCCGGATCGGCCACCAGGCTGCCGCCCTCGCCTACGTCGCGGCCTCGGTCGTCATCGGCCTGATCGCGGTCTGGGTCGGCCTGTTGGCCGGCCGCCTGGTCTCGCCCGGCGCCTAACTCTCAAACGTCGACCAGCGGCGCCATGATCGAATTGCGGTCGTCATCGCGGAACCCGCCGATCGTCGCGACCCCGAAGAACTCGGTGACGTCCGCGCGCTGAAGGATATCGCCCAGTCCGCCCAGCGCCTCGTCGTCGGCGATGCGCCAGAGCATGACGACGCTGCGCTCGACCCCGCGGGTCGTGTGCATCTCGGTGATCTGCGACCAGAGCGGCCCGCTCTCGTCGTCGGCGAACGACTCGGCCAGCTGCGCGAAGCGGTCCTCGACCCAGCGCTCACGTTCCTCGTGCGCGAGCGCGAGCCAGCGTGCGGTCGGGGTCAGCTGAACGATGACGTAGATGGGCGCGGTGGTGATGGGACGTCCTCACACGGCGAGCAAGGGAGATTCGACGACGCGGTTGCGCCCGGCGTTCTTCGCGCGATACAGCGCCCGATCCGCGCGCTCGACCACGTCGGCGGTGCCGTCGACCGCACGCGCGAACGCGACGCCGACCGAGACGGTGACCGGTTTGCCGTCTGCGTACGCGAAACCGCCGGTCTCGATCGCCTCGCGCAGCCGCTCGGCGACGTGCAGCGCGCGCTCGCGCGAGGCATCGCGCAGCAGCACGAGAAACTCTTCGCCGCCGAAGCGGCCGGCGACGTCGACGCCGCGGATGTTCTCGGCGATCACCTTTCCGATCAGCGCGAGGACCCGGTCACCGGCCTGATGGCCCAGCAGATCGTTGATCGACTTGAAGTGATCGATGTCGAGCAGCAGCACGGCGTACCGGCCGCCGGCGCGCACGTAGGTCATCGCCTCCTCGAACGCCCGCGAGACGCCGCGGCGGTTGGCCAGACCCGTCAACGTGTCGATCGTCGCGGCGGTGCGGGTCGCGGTGATCGCGCCGTACTCGCCGAGCAGCGGCCCCAGCTCCGCCGCGGCGCGCTCGAACTCGCGCGGAGAGACGAGCGGAACGCTCTGCGGCGACCGATACACGAGCAGCGCACCGCGCAGCCGATGCTCGCCGTCGCGCGCGGCGTAGACCTGCACGCTGCCCTCGTCGTAATGGTCGACGACGACGTCCTCGCCGGTCACCTGCAGCTCGAGCAGCACGCGCGCCCCGCGGCGCTCGACGTCAGGCGTCACCGGCGGCCCGAACCGCACCAGGCGCGTCCACTGGTCACCGCCGCCGCGTCCGAACGCGGCGATCTCGACCGACTCGCGCACGATCCGCGGGTCGACGCTCTCGAGCAGCGAGCGCATCTGCGGCTGCGGATCGTTGGCGCGCAGCATCGCATCGACCGCCGCGCGCGAGATCGTCAGCCGATGCAACCGCGCGTTGGCGCGCGCAAAGCGCACCAGCACGACCGCGAACACGACCAGCGGAACCATCGTCCCGATCCCCAGCAGCGCGCCGTCGCTGCGCAGGACGCGCGCGATCACGTACGCCCACGCGGCTTCGGCCACCGCGGTCAGGATCGTGCCGCGGTCGGCGAGGTGGCGCTGCCAGACGCGCGGCAACGAGCGGCCCTGCCGCATGGCCGCGAGTGCGTCGATCCACGCCAAATCCATCACCAAGACGACACCGGTCGCGATCCCGGTGAAGGTCGCCAACGCCGCCGGTGTCGGCGGCGCTGCGAGCACGTCGCGCAATGCGCCGGCGACCAGCCCCGCCACCCACCAGCCCGGAAAGCGCAGCGCCGCCATCAGGATCCGATCGAGCAGCGAGCGCCGACGCAGGCCGTCGATGCGGACCAGACTCGCGGCGACGTTGAGCAGCGCCGCCCACAGCCACCCTTCGGTGGCCAGCACCGCCAGCAGCACCGGGATGAGCAGCCCGACCCGATCGCTCTCGGGCGTGGGGCGCATGCTGCGCTCGAAGTGCGCCGCCGGGGGCCGGATGATGCCGAGCGCGACCGCAATCAGGAACGCGCCGCACAGGAACGCGATGTCGGCCGGGCCGAGCGCGCGGGCGGCCGCCGGACCGCACAGCGCGGCCAGGACCACCGCTGCGAACAGCGAGGCCACGCGAACGATACCGTACACGCGTCGGGCGATAAGGAGCTCCTGACGAAACGTGCGCCCGGGCGGACTTGAACCGCCAACCTCGGCCTTAGGAGTGCCTCGCTCTATCCAGTTGAGCTACGGGCGCGACCCCACCCGATTCTGGAACGCTGAATCGTCTCATTCTAACACCTGGCCGGGCACGCAATCCGTGATTGGCAGCGATTGGCCTGGTCGCCGCACGTTCGTGGATGGGTCCACCGGGCGATGGGCGAAGAGGCCGCCCCATGCAGACGCAGACCGCGCACATCCCTCCGATGAATGCCGCCCCAGCGGGGTTCTCGATCGAGACCGACCTGCCGGCCGGGTTCGCCGCCTTCTACAAGCCGCTCCACGACGCGTTCACCGCACGGCAGCAGGCGCTGCTCGCGAAACGGCACGTGCGGCTCGACGCCTCGCAACACGGCAAGAAGCCCGCCTATCTGCCGCCATCCGAAGCGCAAGGCGACTGGAGCGTCGCGCTCCCGACCTGGGTCGCCGATCAGCGCAATCAGATGACCGGCCCGGCCGACGATCACGAACTGGTCGTCAAGCTGATGAACTCGGGCTCGCCGGCGGTCATGATCGACCTCGAAGACTCGATGGCGAACGCGTTCGATCGCATTCTGCTGGGCATCGACAACACGGTCGCTGCGTATTACGGCACGCTGACGTACGTCGACACCAAGCGCGGCGGCAACACGGTCGCGATCAAGCCATCCTCGACGGTGCTCTGGACACGCGTGCGCGGACTGCACCTGGGACAAGCCGGCATCTATGCCGAGCCGACGTCGGCCTCGGTGTTCGATCTCGCCCTCCTCGTCTACAAACTCGACTTCGCGCGGCTGCGCCATCCGTTGGCGATCTACATCCCAAAATCGGAATCGGCCGAGGAAGCGCTGTGGTGGCGCGACATCTTCCAAGCGGTCGCGAAGGCCAAGGGGCTCGACGATCCGTACGCGATCAAGGCGATGGCGCTGGTCGAAGCGTTTCCGTTTGCGTACGAGATCGAGGAGTTCGCCTATCATTTGCGCGACCACATCCTGGGCCTGAACCTCGGGCGCTGGGATTACATGGCCTCGCTGATCGACTACAACCTCGATGATCCCAACTGGGTGCTCCCCGATCGCAACACGATTCCGACCGACGTCGGCTTCTTCCAGAATCTGCGCGAGCGCATCCCCGAAGTCTGCCACAAGCACGGGATCCTCGCCGTCGGCGGGATGACCGCGCTCTTCCCCGACCGCTCGAATCCAGAACTGAACGCGCGCGCGATGGCCGTGCTCGAAAAGGACAAGCACAACGAGAGCGTGTGCCTGTTCGACGGTGCGTGGACGGGGCACCCCGACCAGAACGCGATCGCGGTCGCGCAGTTCCCCGCGCCCAATCAGGGGATGAAGCGCAAGCCGGGCGCGAACGCGACGCCGGATCTGCTGCCCTCGATCGCCGGCGTCGGAACCAAGAGCGAAGCCGGCACGCGTGCCGCGGTGCGCACCGCCATCCGCTACCGGCACGGCTACCTCAACGGCCTGGGCGCCTCGCTGCTCGACGGCTACATGGAAGATCTCGCGACCGATCGCATCTATCGCCTGATGATCGCGCAGCGCATCCGTCACGGGATGCATACCGCGGCCGAGGTGACGCGCTTCTTCGACGAGGAGTTGGCGAAGCTGCTCGCCGAGCCGCAGAACCAGGATGCCGCACAGCAGGCAGTCTACCGGGAAGCGCGTAGCCAGAGCGAGGAGATGATTCGCGATGGCTACCACGACCCGATTTAACCGCAAGGGCTTCATCGCCGGCGCCGCCGGGACGTTCGCGTCGATCGCGTTCGTCCGGGCACCGGCGGCGGCCGCGCAGTTCACCTTCAAGTGGGCGCACGCGGTGCAGCTCAACCACCCGCTGCACGTCAACGCGGTGCTGGTGAAGAACGCGGTCGCCAAACGCTCGGGCGGCCGGCTCGCGATCGAGATCTATCCGAACAACGTGCTGGGCGGCGACCCGGCGATGCTCTCGCAAGTGCGCAGCGGCGCCATCCAGATCTACTCGGGCTACGGCGGCATCTACGCCGCCGTCGCACCGCTGGCCGGCATCGAGGGGATCGGCTTCGCCTTCCGCGATCAGCCGCAGGCGCTGGCCGCCTTCGACGGTCAGCTCGGTGCGCTGGTGCGCGCCGACATGGACGCCAAGGGCCCGTTCCACACCTTCGCGCGACCGTGGGTCAACGGTTTCCGCCAAGTGACGACGTCGACCAAACCGATTCGCGTCGTCGGCGACATGCAGGGGCTGAAGATTCGTACGCCGCCCACCCACATCTGGACCGACATGTTCTCCGCGCTGGGCGCCGCGCCGACGCCGATCGCCGCAAGCGAGATGTACACCGCGCTGCAGACGCACGTCGTCGACGCGCAAGAGAACCCGTTCACGATTCTCGAGACCTACCGGCTGTTCGAGGTTCAGAGGTACATCTCGGTGACCAACCACATGTGGTCGAACTTCTGGGTCGTCGCCAACGCACAGGCGTGGCAATCGCTCCCGCCCGATTTGCAGACGATCCTGCGCGAAGAGATCGACGCCAAAGCGCTCAGCAACCGGCGCGACATGCGGATCTCGGAGCTGAGCCTCGCCGACAAGCTCGTCCGTCGCGGCATGATTCTCAACGAGGTCGACACCGCCCCATTCCGCGCCAAACTCGCGAGTGCGGGCTTCTACGCGAACGAGAAAGCCGCGTTCGGGGACGCGGCCTGGAGCGCGCTGGAAAAGAGCGTCGGTCGCCTGGGCTGATCGCCTGAGCGATCGTCGGCTTTGGTCGCAATCTGACAAACGGGGCAGGTCTGGTATACCAGCCTATCGGAAGGCGGAAATATCTTCTTCCACCAGCCTCACAGGGTGGAGGCGTCTTCCGTCGGAGGGTCTCGTGTCTCTCTTGGCACCTCGCTTTGCGGTCGCACTGACCGCCACACTCGGCATCACGCTTTCCGCGTGCAGCGGCGGCGGCACCACCGTTCCGCCGCGCAATCTCGCGGCCCCCAGCGCCACCATGCAACTCAAATCGCGGGTCGTCTCGATGACGGTCCTCGGGCAGCTCCCGGTCGGCACGTTCAACGGC
>JBEKAU010000010.1:0-13585 GCA_050015755.1 Vulcanimicrobiaceae bacterium
CGGCACGGGCCTGGGCCTGGCGATCTGCCGCGCGATCGCGCGCGCGCACGGCGGCGACGTCGTGCTCGAGGAGCGTAACCGCTTCGTCGCCCAGTTGCCGCGCCTCGACCTGAAAGAAGTCTGAGCCGGGGCCGCGATCCGGCTCATCGTCGCCTCACTCGGCGGAGCGAGAGTGCGCTGGTGCGCTTCTCACTGCTGTTGCTCCTCGCCGCGCTTTGCGGCTGTACTGCCGGCGCCTCCGGCTCGGGTAGCGCGTCGTCGACGCTCGCGACCAGCGCGCAGACGACGACGATCGCGATCTCGCTGACGGCTTCGGTCGTCACCTCGACACCGTACGGGATGAGCGGCGGCTTCATGCCGGCCGTGACGACCGTCCAGCACGGCACCTACATCCGGTTCGTGAACAAGGACTCGTTCGCGCACACCTCGACCTCGATGTCCGCGACGACGACGACCTTCCCCGCCGCCGAACCGTTCACGTCGGCTGCGCTGAACCAGTCAGGGACGACGATCTCGGGTGGCTGGACGACCGGCGCGCTCGCGCCCGGCAACTCCTCGCAGCCGCTGCTCGCCGACAAGCCCGGCACGTATCTCTATGGCTGTTTCTTCCACTACGGTGCGCCGATGCGGGCAGCGATCGTTGTCCAGTAACGTGCTCGTGCGCGTCGCGATGGTGGCGCTGGTCGCCGTTGCCGCGCTGGCGCCGCGTCCCGCGCAGGCGATCCCGATCTTCGCTCAGCGCTACGGGTTCAAATGCAGCGTCTGCCACAACGTGTTGCCGGAGCTCAACGCGTTCGGCAACGCGTTCCGCAACAACGGCTACCGGATCCCCGGACTGCCGAAGCACGGTACGACGTTCCTCGCGCTGCGCGAGCAAGTCGGCTATACCGAAGTGCCGGCGCAAGGCAGCGAACAGACCGTCCCGGCCGGCGCGATCCTGGGCGCCGCGGAGATCGGGCAAGTCGAGGCCTTTTTCCACGACAGTCTGGGCAGCGAGGGGGGACCGTCCTCGCTCTTCCTCGGCTATCTCGCGTACAAGGACACGCCCTCGAAGATTCTCTACCGGCTCGGCCTGTTCGAGTTGCCGCTGGTGCACTCGCCGGCGCAGCGCAACGACACGCTCTCGACCTACGGCTATGAAGGGACGCGCTTCGGCTTGGACGACCTGACGCTGGCGACGCCGCGGTGGGGACTCGAGATGGAGCGGCCGATCGGCGTTGCGACGCTGGCGACCACCATCGCGGTGGGCAACGCCGCCGGTTCCGCGTACGGCGGCAAGCCGGTCGCTACCGGCACCTCGCAGACGTTCGCCGCGCCGGAGTACGGGCTCTACTTCCGCGTCCCGGTCATGCAGAACGTGCGGCTCGGCGTCGATCTGATGGACGGTGACGCGGCGATCGCGCCGCTCGGCCGCCCGACCTTCGACGACGCGTACACCCGCGAAGGCTTCTCGGTCGACGCCTACCAAGGGCGGCTGCAATTGCTGGCCGAGCAGTGGTACGGCCGCGATGTCAACAACGACGGCCTGGGCGACCCCTTGGCGTCGACCGGCGGCTTCGTGCGGTTACGCTGGGCGCTCGGCGACCATGCGTTCATCGGGATCCGCGAAGACGCCGCCGCCGCGCCGGACGAGATCCGCACCCTCCTCTGGTACGCCGAAACGCAAATCGGCCACGCCCGCATCCTCGTCCAGCAACAACGCCCCATCCCCGGCGGCCCCACGTCCCTCGGGGGTGCCCTCACGTTCGCCTTCCCCTGGCCCTTGGGAAAGTAGCCGGGCTCGCGCTCGTTTCGCGGCGCCCTCAGCCTGCACGAAAAGGCACGATACCCCCGGGGGCGCGCCGTCACCGAAACCGAATATTCCCCCCATGCTGGCAACTGCGCCGTACAACCACTTGCTCGTTGAAGTCACCGACGGCATTGCGTCCGTGACCATGAATCGCCCCGAGAAGCGCAATGCGCTCTCGCTCGAGGTGATGCAAGAGATGACGGCGGCGTTGCAAGCGATCGCTGCCGATCGCGCGGCGCGCGTGGTCGTGCTGCGTGGCGTCGGGCCGGCGTTCAGTGCCGGTCACGATCTGCGCGAGATGCTCGCGCGCAGCATCGAAGACTATCGCCGCACCTTCGACGTCTGCGTGACGCTGATGCAGACGATCCAGCAGATCCCGCAGCCGGTGATCGCCGAGATCGCCGGCATCGCGACCGCCGCAGGCTGCCAACTCGTCGCCACCTGCGACCTCGCGGTGGCATCGACCGAGGCGCGCTTCGCGACGCCGGGGGTGAAGATCGGTTTGTTCTGCACGACGCCGATGGTCGCGCTGACACGCGCGATCGGCCGCAAGCGCGCGATGGAGATGCTGCTGACCGGCGAGGCGATCGATGCGCACACGGCCGCCGAGTGGGGCTTGGTCAATCGCGTCGTGCCCCCGGAGGAGCTCGCATCGGCGACCCACGCGCTCGCCGCGCGCATTGCCGACGCCGCCAGCTTCGTCGTCGGCTTGGGGAAAGGTGCATTCTACGCGCAGATCGACCTCGATCAGCCGAAGGCGTATGCGTACGCGAAGGAAGTCATGTCGATGAATGCGCTCGCCGACGACGCGCAAGAAGGCATGGGTGCGTTCATCGACAAGCGCGCGCCGGTGTGGCGTACCTGACGTCCGGCAAAAATCTGCCAACGCTCGAAATCCCGTGGCCCGTTAAGGACTTTTTACCGGCGACGCATCGAGTGCGCGAAGGATTCCGATCCGGAACTTCCAATTGTCCCCCATCGTCCACGTGGGCCGCGCCGGTATGACAACGGCGCCTTTGATCGTCGCCCACACCCGGTAGTAGGGCAACCTGCTACGCGACGGCAACAGGGCCCGCCTACGGCGGGTCTTGTTGTTTTTCAGCCGAACACGCGGGGCCGTGACGTATCGCCGCCTGCTGCTCGGGCTGCTGGCCCTCGGTCTGCTCGCCTGCCTCTTTATCGCGGTCCGGCGCGAGCGCCACGAACACCGGGCGAACCGCGTCGAGATCGTGATGGACGACCAGGACTTCCAGGCCCTGGCGCGTTCGTACGCCTACGATCAGCGGGCCTTCCTGATCGCGCTGCGGCGCGCCGGGCTGACCTCGCTTGCCGTCCAAGAGGAGCTGGGCGGGCAAGTCTCGACCACGTCGACCGCTGCCGCCTACGCCGGCGCGACCCTGCTCGACCAGGCCCGGCTGACCGGCCTGCGCGATCCGGTCTTGGCACGGCTTGCCGCCCACCATCAGCTCCAGGCCGACGCGATGTACTTGCTCGCCTACGACGCGCCGACCGCAGCGCGGTACGCGCAGCAGCTTCCGCTCAAGTTCTCGGCCCGTGCCGTCCACCGGCTGACCCCCGCCGGCGCGCTGCCCGCCGTCTACGCGATCCGCACGCAGAGCGACTACTTCCAGACGGTCGGTCTGGGCTTGCCCAGCGATCGGGTCGCGCTGGCGCGTTCGCTCGGCCTCAAGCTGGTCCCGCGCTTGCAGAACGACGAGCGCTTCGGGCCGCCGCAGATCGACGCGCTGCTTTCCGGCGCCGTGCGCGGCAACCGCGTCTCGACGGTCATCTTCTTCGGCTTGCGTAATCAGGTGCTCGGATACCCCGATCAACTCAAAGCGACGGCCGCTGCGATGAAGCGGCTCAAGCTCGACTTCGGGACGATCGAGACCTACGACCCCAAGCAAGATCAATCGGGGAACGAAGGGCTCGCACGCGAGCTGCCCGACAACACGGTGCGCGTCGAAGCGATCAGCAAACTCGAACAGGACAAGCTCGATCCCGAGCCGATCGTCGAGCGCTACCTGCTCGGCGTGCGCGAGCGCAACGTGCGCGTCGTCTACCTGCGCCCGTTCGCGCACGAATGGGACGGCCGTTCGATCGAAGCAACCAACGTCGAGCTGGTGCGGCGCATCGCGGCCGGGATCCGCTCTTCGGGCTTGCGGATCGGGGGCGCCTCGCCGTTCGACCGCTTCGTCTCGCGCTGGTGGGAGATCGCGATCGCCTCGCTGGCGGTGCCGGCGATTCTGCTGCTGCTGCTCGGCGAGTTCGGCATCGGTGGCCCGCGCTGGCTGATCGCGGCGCTCGTGCTCGACCTCGCGCTGGTGCTGGCCGGGTTCGCCGTCCACCACGACATGGCGGCGCGCAAGGCGCTCGCGCTGCTCGGCGGGATCCTCTTCCCGATCGCCGGCTTCGTTGCCATCGCGCCCGCGCTGCGCGCGCCGCGCGCGCCCTCGACCGGCACCGCGATCCTCGACGGCATCCGCGTCGTCGCGCTGGCGACCGCGGTCACGCTCGGCGGCGTTCTGGTCGTCGTCGGCTTGCTCTCGACACCGCTGACGATGCTCGAGATCGATCGCTTCACCGGCGTGCGGCTGGTGCTGATCCTCCCCGGGCTGGTCGCACTCGCGCTCTACCTGCTCACGCCGCGCTGGGGCGCGCGGATTCCGCCCGAGCGTCTGGCGAGCGCGCCGGTCACCGTGCTGCAGCTGCTGCTGGGCATCGTGCTGCTGGGCGTCGGGTACCTGGTGCTCGTCCGCAGCGGCAACCAGAGCGACATCGCGCCCTCGAATTTCGAGCTCGCGTTGCGCGCGCACCTGACCACCTGGCTGCAGGTCCGCCCGCGCTTCAAAGAGTTCGTCGTCGGCTTCCCGGCGTTGATGCTCGTGCCGGCCCTGATTCCGGCCGACCGCGCTCGCTGGGGCTGGCTGTTCGCGCTCGCGATCGGCTTGGGCCTGAGCGACGTCGTCGACACCTTCTCGCACCTGCACACGCACCTGGCGATCTCGGCGCTGCGGCTGGTCAACGGGGCGGTGCTGGGCATCATCATCGGCGCGATCGCGATCGTGATCTACCGCCGGATCCGCCCGTCCAGCGCGTGAGATGGCGCCGCGCTTCTTGCTCAGCGGATACTACGGCTTCGGGAACTTGGGCGACGAGGCGCTCTTGGAGATCATCGTGCAGCAATTGCGCGACCGCTGGCCGGCCTGCGAGGTCGACGTGCTGAGTGGCGACCCCATCCAGACGGAGCGGACGTACGCGGTCGAGGCGACCCCGCGCATGGACCGCGGCCACGTGAAGGCGGCGATCGACCGCGCCGACGTCGTCCTCTCGGGCGGCGGCGGCCTACTGCAGAACGTCACCAGCCTGCGCAGCCTCCTCTACTACGGTGCGGTGATCCGCTCGGCGGTCCACGCCGGGAAGCCGACGATGGTCTTCGCGCAGTCGATCGGGCCGCTCGACTTCTGGGGTCGCGCGGTCGTGCGCAACTGCTGCAAGGGACTGACGGCGGCCACGGTGCGTGACGAGCAGTCGCGTGCGCTGCTCCACGGTTTGGTCCCCGACGTCCCGATCGAGCGAACGGCCGACCCGGTCTTCCTCTTCCAACCCGGCGGCGAACCGCTGGACCTGGCGGCCGAAGGGCTCGCCGACGAGGGGACGCCGCTGGTGGTGATCTCGATGCGCAAGTGGCAAGGCGCCGAGGCGACCGCGCAAGCGCTGGCCTTCGTCGTCGACCGCATCGCCAATCGCTTCGGCGCGCGGGTGGCGTTCTTGCCGCTCGGCGGTCCCACCGACGCCGAGGTCTCGACCACGGTCATCCGGCGCTGCGCGTCGACACCGGTGCTGCTCCCCGACTATCCACTTGGCCAAGCCGCGCAGGTCATCGGCCGTGCGTCGCTGGTGATCGGCATGCGTTTGCATGCCCTCATCATCGCGGCGCGGCTGGGCGTTCCGTTCATGTCACTGCCGTACGACCCCAAAGTCGCGGCGCTGACGCACGATCTGCACTACCCGCTCGAACCACTGTTCGTCCCCGGGGCCGCGATGCCGTCGACCGACGAGCTCGCTCGCCGACTGGACGACGCATGGGAACGGCGCGCGGAACTGGCCGCACATCTGCGTGACGTTCGCCCCGATGTCGAGCGACTTGCCGAGCGCAACTTCGACGTCTTGCAAGAAATCGTGACGCGGACAACACGAAAGTCGGCAGGCACGTAACAGTCGCGCGCGAACGTCGCGCTCACGGTGCGAGGGACTGTTACGATCGGTCGTCTCTACGGCATTCGCATCGGCGTCCACATTTCGTGGCTCGCCGTGTATGCGTTCGTGACGTTTGCCCTCGTGAGCGGCTTCTCGATGGTGCCGCGACCGCAGGCGATCGCGCTCGGTGCGATCTGCGCCTTGGCCCTCTTTGCCAGCGTTGTCGTCCACGAGCTCGCCCACGCGCTGACCGCGCGCCGATTCGGCGTGCGGACCGATGCGATCACGCTGTTCCTCTTCGGCGGGGTCGCCTTGCTCGACGAGGAGCCGTCGACGCCGCGCGCCGACGCGCTGGTCGCGGTGGCCGGACCGGCCGCCAGCGCCGTCCTCGCGCTTCTCGGCCTGGGCGTCCTGGCCGCGGTCGAGCGATTCGCGCACGGTCCGGCGACCGACGCGCCGGCGATGTTCGTGGCCTACTTCGCGGTCGCCAACGGCGTGCTGGCGGTCTTCAACCTGCTGCCCGCGTATCCGATGGACGGCGGTCGTGTCTTGCGCGCGCTGCTCTGGCGCCGTGGCGGCGAGATGCGGCGCGCAACCCGCCTGGCGGCCCGGGTTGGGCTCGGCTTCGCGGCGGCGTTCGTCGTGGCCGGCATCGTGCTCGTGGCGGTGACGCGCGATCCGCTCTACAGTTGGTACGCGGTCCTGGGCGGGTTCCTCTTGCGGCAGAGCTGGCTGCAGGCGCGCGCCATGAACGAGCTGCCCGCGCCAATCGCTTTGCGCCCCGACGTGGAGGTCGGCGCCGCGGCGTAGAACAGGTCCGGTCGCATGCCCGAGACCGCCCGCGACTACCGCTCGACCCTCAACCTCCCGGCCACCGCATTTCCGATGCGCGCCGAGCTGCCCAAGCGCGAACCCGAACGCGCCCGCTGGTGGCTCGACCAGGAGATCTATCGCAAACGCCTCGAGCGCAACCGCGCGCAGGGCGGCGCGCCGTTCATCCTGCACGACGGCCCGCCGTACGCCAACGGCGACATGCACATGGGGACCTTCCTCAACCGCTTCCTCAAGGACGCGCTGGTGAAGATCCATCTGCTCGACGGCGAGGCGGCCGACTTCGTCCCCGGCTGGGACATGCACGGGCTGCCGATCGAGCGCGAGACGCTGCTGCACCTCAAGGAAGATTTCCGCACCGCCGACCCGATCGCGCTGCGCGCGGCCTGTCGTGAGCGAGCGCTCTACTGGCTCGATCGGCAGCGCGGGCAGATGCAGCGGATGGGGCAGTTCGCGCGCTGGAACGAGCCCTACATGACGATCGCGCCGGCCTTCGAAGCCGCGATCGTCGAGTCACTGGCCGATCTCGCCGAGAGCGACTACCTCTATAAGGGGCTGCGCGCGACGCTCTGGTGCGTGGTCGACGAGACGGCGCTCGCCGAGGCGGAGATCGAGTACAAGGACCACACCTCGCCCTCGATCTACGTCCGCTTCCGCGCCACCGACGCGCAGCGGGCGGCGATCCTCGAACGTGCCGGTCTGAGCGACGACGGCACGCCGCTCTCGGTCGCGATCTGGACGACGACGCCCTGGACGCTGCCGGCCAACGTCGCGATCGCGCTCAAACCGGATGCGCTCTACGGCGTCTATCGGGCCGGCGCGGAAGACGTGATCGTCGCGCAGGCGCTGGCGTCGCCGTTCTTCGAGCGGCTCGGGACGCCCGGAACGTTGCGCGGCGAGTTCGTCGGCAGCGCGCTCGAGCGGCTCGCGGTGCGTCACCCGTTCCTCGACCGCGACGCACTGATCGTCCTGGCCGATTACGTCGAACTGGAAACCGGCACGGGCGCGGTTCACACCGCCCCCGGCCACGGCGCCGACGACTTCGAGACCGGCGCGCGCTACGGGCTGCCGGTCCTCAATCCGGTCGATGGCGCCGGGCGTTTCACCGCCGAGGCGGGACCGTACGCGGGCCTGTTCATCTTCGACGCCAACGCGAAGATCATCGAAGACCTGCGCGCCGACGGCGCGCTGATCGCCGACGAGTCGTACGATCACAGCTATCCGCACTGCTGGCGTTGCAAGAACCCGGTCATCTTCCGCGCGACCGCGCAGTGGTTCATCGGGATGGACCGTCACGGCTTGCGCGAGCGCGCCGAGGCGGCGACGCACGACGTCACCTGGCTCCCCGACTGGGGCGAGACGCGCATGTCGCAGATGGTCGGCAATCACCCCGAGTGGTGCGTCTCGCGCCAACGCGTGTGGGGGACGCCGATCCCGGCGCTGGTCTGCCGCGACTGCAACGAGACCTTCCTCGATCCCGGCGTCGCGCGCACGTTCGCACGGATGATGCGCGCGCGCCCGTTCGATGCCGGCAACGCGTCGGACCTGTGGTGGACGGAGCCGCTGGCGACCTTCGCGCCCGACGGCGTCGTGTGCCCGCGCTGCGCCAGCGGCACGCTCGAGAAAGAGCGCAACATCGTCGACATCTGGTTCGAGTCGGGCGTCACCTGGCGCGGCGTCCTGGTCGAGCGTGGCATGCCGTATCCCGCCGACGCGTATCTCGAAGGGGGCGATCAGTATCGCGGCTGGTTCCGCTCCAACCTCATCACCTCGGTCGCGATCAACGGGATCGCGCCGTATAAAGAAGTGATCTCGCACGGGTGGGTCGTCGACCAGCACGGCCACGCGATGCACAAGTCGGCCGGCAACTACATCGGCGCGCTCGAGGCGATCGACAAGTACGGTGCCGACATCCTGCGCTTGTGGGTGGCCTCGACCGAGTTCACCGGCGACTGCCGCTTGGGTGCGCATCTGCTCGACAACCTCGCCAACGTCTACCGCAACTTGCGCAACCGCTTTCGCTACTTCTTGGGTGCGCTCGACGGCCTGGGACCGGCCGACATCGTGCCGCGCGCCGAGATGGAACCGCTCGACCAGATTGCGATGGCGGCACTCGACGCGTTCGCCGATGAGGTGCGCACCGCGCTGCGCGCGTTCGATCTGCACGCGGCGTACGTCGCGATCCAACGCTTCGATAAGGACGATCTCTCGGCGTTCTACGTCGACGTGCTCAAGGATCGGCTCTACACGTCGGCGCCGCACGCGGCGCGGCGTCGCAGCGCGCAGTCGGCGCTGCTGGAGATCTTCCGCACCGTCGCGGTGCTGCTGGCGCCGATCCTCTCGTTCACGGCCGAAGAGGCGTGGCAGCATCTCGATCCGGCCCTGCGCCCCGACGAAGACTCGATCTTCGAGGTCGCGTTTCGGCGCGTCCACGGTCTCGACGAACCGGCGCTCGAAACGTGGGCCGTCCTCAAGGGTCTGCGCGCGCAGGTCGCGGCCAACGAGGGACTGCGCGACTTCCAACTCGACGCCGGCGTCACCGTGCCGTCTTCGCTCCACGCGCGGATGACCGCGCTCGGCGACGGTCTGCGCGAGGCGCTGGTCGTCTCGTCGCTGCGCGGGCTCGACGCGGCCGAGGGTGCGCCGCGCGTCGACGTGGTGCCGGCGGCGGGCGAGAAGTGTCAGCGCTGCTGGAAGTATCTCCCCCTCGGCGGCGATCCCGAGCACCCGACCCTGTGCGCATCGTGCGCGCAGATCGTGCGCGAAATAGAAACGGTGAAGACCTAGCGGTAATCCGCTAGGCCTTCACCGTAGGCCCGGACGGCTGGTGGGGGTTAATTACCGCCGGGATTGGTGATGATCGAGCCGCTTATGACGGGGATGCTCACGGCGGCGCCTTCGGCGAGCGCGCGGCCGCCGAACGTCGGGGCGTTGATCGTAATCGCGGTGTTGGCGAGGACGTTGCCGTAGAAGGTCGCGCCGCCGAGCGTCGCCGAGCTGCCGACCTGCCAGTAGATGTTGCAGGGGCTGGCGCCGTTCTCCAGGACCACGTTGCCGCTGGTGGTGCCGTTGAGCGTCGTCGTGAGCGTCGACATCATTTGGAAGACGAACACCGCTTCTGGATTGCCTTGCGCGTCGAGGGTGAGGTTCCCGTTCGCGATCGAGAGGCTCGAGGTGGACTTGTACACGCCCGCGGGCAGCGTGCCGGTCGGGAACCCGGGGACGTTCGCCTGGGAGAGATCGCCGGCAACGGTTGCCGTGGCCGCTTTCATTGCGGCGGCGTTGTAGGCCGCGATCAGCGCGGTTTGTGCCAGGGCGGGTACCGCCGCGTCCGGATTGAATCCGGCACCGTAGATTGCGTTCGTGCCGTCGGCATCCGTGCCGGGCCCATAGAAGCCGCTGATCGCGGTGCCCGGCGAGACGCCGATGAGATCGTCATTGACGCCGGCGGTGACGGCGCCGGTCGCGTACGTCACCAGGGTATTTCCGACGTTGCTGACCGCTGATCCGGCCAGAATCGCGAACGGCGCCAGCTGCGGTCCGAGCGGAATCGAGCCCGCACCCTGAGTGCACGCGAGCGTTCCGACGGGCGGTGTTGCCGTCGGTATCGGAGTGGGCGTCGGTATCGGAGTGGGCGTCGGCGTATGACCAGGCACCGGTGTCGGCGTCGGCACGACGCCGCCCGGGCCGGGTGTCGGCGTGGCGTGGAAGGGCGGCGCAGTGCAACAGTTCGTGCCGCCCCCGCTGCATCCGGCGACGGCGGCAACGAGCGCGACCGTGACGACGCTGATGACGAGTGGGAGACGCGGGATGGTGCGCATGACGGTTCGTCCTCCGGCCTTAGAGCTTCACGCCGAGGCCAATGTACGGGCCGTCGTGGATCTGGTTTATCGGGGCCGCCGTCCGCGCGCGGTACTCATCGCCGCTGAACCCGCCGTAGAGGTAGACCGGGAAATGGTTGGCGACGAGCGCCAATCCGATATCGTACTTGGTGACCGCGTACTGCTGCCGGTACGAGATGCCGACGTTCGAGCTCGCCGGATTCGTGATCGTATACGTGCCGCTCGCGCTCGGGTAGTAGAACGCGGAACCGAAGAAGCTGACGCCCGGATGGAGCTCCGGCAGCTTCTCGATACCGAAGCCGACGCCGTTGAGCTGCGGGTAGCCGTAGTTGTTGGCGGTGTGGAGGTAACTGACGCCCACGTAGATGCGCGGTGCGGCGACCTGGTATTCGATGCGCCCGTCGAGCGTGCTCTGCCGAGCGACGAACTCGGGCGTGAACGCATAGCCGCCGTCGATCGTCGCGAAGCCGGTATAGTGATTGCCGTACGCGTCGACGGTGGAGCTCGTCGTGCCGTACACGTCCTGCCGATAGTCGACCTTGACCGCCCACGGCGAGTGGCCGAACGCGTATGCCGCGTCGAGATCGTACGATTGCGGACAGCGCTGCCCATCGGCGAACTCATTGTACGTCTGGGTGTCGGAGATCGCGCCTTCGATGAAACCGCCGTACGGCGCTATCGTCGGCGTCGGGACAGGTGTCGGCGGCGGGGGTGCGGGCGGCGGCGGCACGGGTGTCGGCACCGCGGTGGGCACGGGTGTCGGGGGCGGCGGGACCGGCGCGCTGAGATACCGCACGACGACGACGCGCTGACTGGGAACCCACTGAACGTAAGCGCCCATTCCCTCGGAGATCACGCGCACCGGAACGAGCACGATGCCGCGGTACATGATCGGCGCCACGTCGAGCGGCCGCGTCTCACCGTTGAGGATGACCTCGTTGACGCCGACGGTGACCGAGATGCTGCCGCCGACCTTCTGGACGGTGACCGTCCGACCGTCCGCCGAGGCGGAAACGGTGGCGCCCATCGCCTCGAACATGCTGCGCAGCGGGACGAAGATGTGACCGTCCTTGACCTGCGCGGCCAAGACGCGTCCACGCTTGAGGACGTCGGGCTTGGCATAGACGGTGTGATCGTTGTAGAGGATCGGAACCTCACCCGAGGGCGGATTCCCTAAGTCACCCTGCGCGGGCTCCGTCGTCTGGGCTAGCGCGCTGGCACCGCAGAATAACGATATGACGAGCGACGCGGTGAGCCGGCGGAGCCATGCATCCATAGGCCTGTCATCATAGCCGGCCCTCGTTCGCGCGTCTGGTCACAATTGCTCACCAAAGCAAGCCCTCGCCGCCGTCGTCGAGTGCTAGTCGTGAAGTATAACGTTCAACAGCGAGGTGTGGACGTGCATCCCACCGTTGTATTCGATAAATCCCAGCTTGCGGAACTTGTTGAGGAAGAAGCTCACGCGTGAACGCGTGGTACCGATCATCTCCGCCAGCGTCTCCTGGCTGATCTGCGGAATGACTTCCTCGGGGTGCCCGTCCTTGCCGAAGTTCGCGAGCAGCAGCAAGATGCGGGCCAGCCGCTTCTCGCTGGAATTGAAGAGCTGATCGACGAGATCTTCTTCGATACGGATGTTGCGGGTGAGGAGATGCGCGATGAACGTCTCGGAGAAGTCGGGCTCGTCGTGAAGCACGCGGATCATCGTGCTGCGTTCGACCTGCACGAGCGAACATTCGGTCATCGCCACCGCGGTCGCCATGCGCAGGGGCTGGCCCGCAAGGCAGCCCTCGCCGAAGAACGAACCGCCGTTGAGGATCGCGACGACGGCTTCTTTGCCGCGCGGTGAGACGATGCCGAGCTTGACCTTGCCGCGCTGCACGTAGAACACCGAGTCGGCCGGATCACCTTGCGCGAAGATGACGCGTTCCTTCTTGTACGTGAGGACGGTACGCCCGTCGCCGACCGCCGTCAGAAAGGCCTTTGAGTCGAACGGTCTGCTCTCTTCGATCATGTCACTCCCCGTCGGCACCCCCGCACCGCCGTGTGCGATGATATTTTGACGGGCGGCCGATCCCCTGCGGCCTCGGCGGCGACAGGCGCATGAGAAAGGGCGCCGCCCGCGCTTGCGGGGGCGCCCTTCGCCGAGGTTTCGGCCGCCGTTCTTAACGGCCGGCCGCGATGCCGGCGTTGACTTCGCCGATTGCCTGGTTGACCAGATTGATGGCGTTGACGCGGTGACCGGCCTTGTCGGGCAGCGCCGCATTGAGCTCGCTGAGCGCGGCGTTGAGGTCGGTGCGGGCGGCGTACATGTGGGGCTGACGGGCCAGGGCGACACCGGTGACCGAACCGCCGAGCACGAGGCCGGCGGCGAGCATGACGGGGCCCATGCCGATACGAGCGAGGGTCGACTTCATCTCCAGACTCCTTGGGTGTGGTGAAGAAAAAATGCGTCCGAATAGTGCGGACGGCACGTTTTTCTCACGAGCGAGCGACAGTTTCCTGTCTTCGGAGTACGGGTAACCGAACTCTCATTCGTTCCTTAGGAAAGCGGGCGTGAGGAGGTCGGCCCCGGCGGTGGCACAATGCGAGACCGTCGTGGAAACGAGCGGCGCCATCACCGACGTCGACGGCCTGGCCGTCGGCCATTGGACCTCGCCGGATCGGCCGACGGGCTGCACCGTCGTCCTGTGCGGCACCGCCGGCGCGGTGGCGTCGTGCGATGTGCGGGGCGGTGCGCCGGGGACCCGCGAGACCGATCTGCTCGGCCCGTTCGGAGCGGTCGAACGCGCGCATGCGATCGTCCTGAGCGGCGGCAGCGCCTTCGGCCTCGAGACGGCGACCGGCGCCGTGCGCTGGCTCGAAGAGCGCGGCATCGGCTACGAGACGCCGTATGCGTGCGTCCCGATCGTCCCGGCCGCGATTC